>CAJWIC010000062.1 GCA_913040905.1 uncultured Synechococcus sp.
GGCGTGCTGAGTACGCCGCAGTCACCGACCAACAGGCCCTCGATGCCCTGCGCCTTGTGAGTGAGCTTGAGGGCATCATTCCGGCCCTGGAAACCGCCCACGCCTTCGCCTGGCTGGAGCAGCTCTGCCCGACTCTGCCCGATGGCAGCGAGGTGGTGATCAACTGTTCAGGCCGCGGTGACAAGGACGTCAACACCGTGGCCGAGAAGCTGGGGGATCAGCTCTGATTCCGTTCAGTTGAGCAGAAGGTTCAGGTGGCGGGCGACCCGCTGCACAGCCGCGTGGGCTGTGGCATAGGCCATCCGCATCGGCCCCACCAACGCCACCTGCCCAACCCCTTGTTGGCCACAACGGTAGGGGGCCTGCACCACTGAACAGGCCTGCAGAGCCTTCTGAGGGTGCTCATCGCCGATCCAGACGCCCGGTTGATCCGTGGCGCTCACCACAGCACAGGGTTGGTCATCAATCAGTTCCAGCAGGGGGCGTAATTCGGCTGTGCTGTGGAATTCCGGCTGGGCCACCAGCCTTGAGAGGCCATGCACCACCAGGGGGGTCTCGGGTGACATGGAGGGGTGGTCGAGGGCGCTGCGCAGCACGTCGCCGCTGCGTTGCAGCTGGGGGGGCAGGGACCGCCAGTTGAGGCTGCCTTCCTCCAGCTGCTGATCGGTCCAGCGCTCCATGGCGGTCAGTTCGTCCTCGGCACCGTGCGGGAGGCGCAGGTTGAGGTGGCTGGCTCGGCCGCTCTCCTCCACCAGCATCACCAGCAGCCGATCACCGCTCTGCACCAGGCGGATGGCCTCGAGCTGTGCGCGGGGTTGCTGCGGCCGGGTGATCAGGCTCATCAGTCCGGTGAAGTCGGTCAGGCGCCGGGCCAGTTGCTGCAGCAGGTCATCCAGCGCTGCCCAGCGCAGGCTCAGGCCCGTGAGTTCCCGCTCCAGGTGCTGAACAGCCACCCCCGGTTCCGGCAGGAGGTCGTCCACATAACGGCGGTAGCCCAGGGCGCTGGGGATGCGGCCGGCTGAAGTGTGGGGCTGGGTCAGCAGACCTCGTTTCTCCAGGGCACCCATGGTCGAACGGACCGTGGCGGAACTGGCGGGGATGCCGAAGCGTTGCACCAGCGTGCGGCTGCCCACCGGTTCCATCGTGTCCACATAGTGGTGAACCGTGGCCTTAAGGACCTGTTGTTGCCTGGGGGACAGCGGTTTCATCAGTACCGGGGAACCGACGAATCCACGTGCACGCTCCAGGCATCAATTCCGCCCTCAAGGTTCCATACCTCCAGTTCCGGCATCTGTTGCAGCAGCCACAGTCCGAGATGAAGGCTGCGCACGCCGGCATGGCAGATCACCACCACTGGCCGGCCATCCGCCATCTGCTGGGGCACTGAGTCCAGCCAGACGTCGGATCGGCTCAAGGGCCAGTGCAGCACCTCAGCAGGAAAACGGGCCAGCTCCAGTTCCGCGTCCTCCCGGACGTCCACCAGCAGGGGATCGGGGCGGTTGTTCTGGAGCCAGGCGTGCAGATCCCGGGCTTGAATCGGACGTGGGTGGATCGGTTCCATGGCGCCATTCTGCGGCGATGGACAAAGATGACGTCATCTGACACCGCAGGCCCATGCAGGCCCGCTCCTTCCTGACGGCTCTCGCCGCCGCCGTGCTTTCCCTGGTGCTGGTGACCACCGGCCTCCTCTGGGGGCTGGAACGGCGCAGCCCGCTGCACCTGGTGGATCAACCGCTGCAACTGCCGCGAGCGGCCCGTTTCGTTCCCCGCGATGCGGCGCTTTCACTGCATTGGTTGGCGGACAGTGCCCGTCTCCCGGCCTATGCCCAGGCGGTGGCGCCATCGCGTCAGCGTCGCGCGGCGCGGGATGGAATGCGTCAGTGGCGTGATGGTGCCTTCGCACTGGCGGGGCTCGACTTCGATGCCGAACTCGCTGGCTGGGTGGGGCCGGAACTCAGTCTCACCCTGCTGGATGCCAGCGACACCCCCGGTTGGGTGCTGGCAATCACGAGCAACGACACCGACGGCGCTCGGCGCTTTCTCCAGCGCTTCTGGCAGACCCGCAGCCTGGCGGGCACCGATCTGCAGATCAGCAGCTACCGCGGCATGGGGGTGATCAGTGGCCGCGGCGCGCTGCAGGGCCGACAACAGCAGCCCCTCGCCACGGCATTGATCGATGACGACCTGCTGCTCCTGGCTTCCGGTCGCGGGGTGCTGGAGCGGGCTCTGGATGTATCGCAGCTGCAGCAGCAGCATCAGCTCGGGGATGAGCAGCTCGGGCGGGAGATTGCTGAACTGGGCCAGGGGATGGCGCTGATGACGGCCACCCCTGAGGCGTTGCAGCGCTGGTTTGATCTGCCACCGGCGCTGCATGGGCTCAAGGGGATGGTGGCGGCCCTGCAGGCGGAGAACGCCGATCTGCTGGTGGAGGGTCGCCTGTGTTTGCAGGAGCCGATCGACGCCGAACCCTGGCCTGTTCAGCGGGATCTGGTGAGTGGATCCGGTGGTCGCGCCAGCCTGATGGCTCAGTTACGGAACCCACGCCGCCTGCTCGATCCGGACGAACGTCACCCTCTGGCGCTGTGGCTGGGTCCTGTGCTCAGGCGGCAGCTGGTTCATCAGCCGGCGGCTCTGGCTCTGCTGGAGTTGGATGAGGGCCCCTCGCTTCTGCAGCAGCAGCCCGAGGGCTGGCTGCTGGCCACCAGCCACGGTCAGCCGGATCTGTCGGTCGTGGACGACCAGCTCAAGGCCCAGGGCCTGGCCCAGTCTGATCTCAGCGGTGATGGCGAATCAATCCAGGTGTGGACCCGTCTGACGCGGCAACGGGGCCGCAACGCTGGTGTGGAAGCCAGCCTGGCGGTGGCGCGATCAACGGACACGGATCGCGATTGGTGGGCAGAAACCCTCCCGGCACTGATGCAGCGGCAGGATGTCCGGGCACTGGAGCCACGCCAGCAGCAGTGGCGCAACCTCAGCCACCACCAGGCTTCCCCGATGCAGTCGTTGATGCTGGCCGCACAGCCCGCCCGCTCCGTGCTGGCGGAATGGAAGCCCTGGACCCTGCTGCAGGCGATGGCCGGCCAGCCCCTGCAGCCAAGGATTCAGGGTCTCAGCCTCGGCCTGGAGGTGGATCGTCAGGATGAGGGGAGCTCCGTTCTCCCCCTGCATGCCCGCCTCGAGCTTGGTTGAGCTGGTGCTGCTGCGCCATGGCATCGCCGTGGAGCGGGTTGAGGGGCGTGACGCCGCGGACCGGCCCCTGACCCCGAGGGGGCGCAGCCGCACTCAGGCGGTGATGGAGGCGTTGGTGGCGGGTGGGATGCAGCTGGATCGCCTGGTCACCAGCCCCTATGACCGGGCCCTGGAGACCGCACAGATCGCGCTGCAGGCCGGGCTGGCCCCTGTGCTGGACAGCGATGACCGGCTCTGCCCCGGCGGACTTGTCGCAGAGCTGCTCCATGACCTCGGCGGCCGTATCGCCCTGGTCGGTCACGAACCGGACCTGGGTCTGCTGGCTTGCGCTCTCCTGGGGCTGCCTCCTGGATCCTTGCGGATCCGCAAGGCCGGGTTGGTGCAGCTGCGATTCAGGCCTGGCGGCTGGACGCTCGAGGGTCTGCTGCGGCCGGGACTGCTGCCGTGCACACAGGGACTCTGAGCCGGCCGGCTTAGGTTTGCAGATAGCGACGAAGCGGCGGTGGCTCAGCAGCAGTCAGGAGACCTGCGCCATGCGCGGACAGGCATTGAACTTCGACCCGGACTGGATGGAGTGCCGGCCACCCAGTCCGCCATCTGTGACATCGATGGTGAGCAGGGGCTGCTGACCTACCGCGGCTACCCGATGCAGGACCTGGCGGCGAACAGCAGCTTCCTGGAAACAGCCTTCCTGTTGATCTGGGGGGAGCTGCCGAGCCGCGATCAACTGGCGGAGTTCGAACACGCCGTACAGATGCACCGGCGGGTGAGCTTTCGGGTGCGGGACATGATGAAGTGCTTCCCCGCCAGCGGGCATCCGATGGATGCCCTGCAATCCAGCGCAGCATCCCTGGGGCTGTTTTATTCCCGTCGCGCCATCGACGACCCCCAGTACGTCTACGACGCGGTGGTGCGGCTGATCGCCAAGATCCCAACCATGGTTGCGGCCTTCCAGCTGATCCGCAAAGGCCAGGATCCGATCCAGCCCCGCGACGACCTGGCCTACTCCGCCAATTTCCTTTACATGCTCACCGAGCGTGAGCCCGACCCCCTGGCAGCTCGCATCTTCGACCGTTGCCTGATGCTCCACGCCGAGCACAGCCTCAACGCCAGCACCTTCAGTGCCCGCGTCACCGCCAGCACGCTGACGGATCCCTACGCGGTGGTGGCCTCAGCGGTGGGAACCCTGGCGGGCCCTCTCCACGGTGGTGCCAACGAGGATGTTCTGGCGATGTTGGAGGAGGTGGGGGCCCCCGGGAACGCCGGCGATTACCTCGACGAGGCCATGGCTGCCAAACGCAAGATCATGGGCTTCGGTCACCGGGAGTACAAGGTGAAGGACCCCCGAGCGGTGATTCTTCAGGCGCTGGTGGAGGAGATGTTTGCGCGTTTCGGCCACGACGACCTCTACGACGTGGCGGTGGCCATCGAGCGGGAAGCACAGACCCGGCTGGGGCCCAAGGGGATCTATCCCAATGTCGACTTCTATTCCGGGCTTGTGTACCGCAAGCTCGGAATCCCCCGGGATCTGTTCACGCCGGTGTTCGCGATCGCCCGGGTCGCCGGCTGGTTGGCCCACTGGCGTGAACAGCTTGGGGCCAACCGCATTTTCCGGCCTTCGCAGATTTATTCGGGGTCACAGCCACGCGCCTGGATGCCCATCGACGAGCGTGCAACCGCTCCGGCCGCTTAAGTTGCAGGCACTTCAGTCGACACCATGGTGAGTCCGGGACTGGACCTTGAACTGAGTTTCAGCCAGGCCCTGCAGGGTCTGGGGCTGTCTGAGCAGGCCGCGAGGCTGCTCTGGTTACCCCTGCCGATGCTGCTGGTGCTGGTGGCAGCCGTGGTCGGCGTGTTGGTGTCGGTCTGGCTGGAGCGCAAGATCTCCGCAGCAGTCCAGCAGCGGATCGGCCCCGAATACGCCGGTGCCCTGGGTGTGCTTCAGCCCCTTGCTGACGGCCTCAAGCTGCTGGTCAAGGAAGACATCATTCCGGCGCGGGCTGACAGTCTCCTGTTCAGCCTCGGCCCGGTGCTGGTGGTGATTCCGGTGATCATCTCCTGGTTGATCATTCCCTTTGGTCAGAACCTGCTGATCAGCAATGTCGGCGTCGGAATCTTTCTCTGGATCGCCTTCAGCAGCATTCAGCCCATCGGGCTGCTGATGAGTGGCTACGCCTCCAACAACAAGTATTCGTTGCTGGGTGGTCTGCGGGCTGCCGCCCAGTCGATCAGCTACGAAATCCCCCTGGCGCTGGCGGTGCTGGCCATCGTCATGATGAGCAATTCCCTCAGCACCGTTGACATCGTCGGCCAGCAGACCGGCGCCGGCATTCTCAGCTGGAATATCTGGCGTCAACCCGTTGGGTTCCTGATCTTCTGGATCTGCGCGCTTGCCGAGTGCGAACGCTTGCCCTTCGACCTTCCTGAGGCTGAAGAGGAATTGGTGGCGGGGTACCAGACCGAATACGCCGGGATGAAATTCGCTCTCTTCTACCTGGCGGGTTACATCAACCTGGTGCTGTCAGCCGTGCTGGTTTCCGTCCTGTATCTGGGCGGTTGGGGTTTCCCGATTCCGGTCGAGTGGCTGGCGGGTTGGTTGAACCAACCGATTGATGCACCCGTTGTGCAGGTGATCACAGGGGCAGTCGGCATCGTGATGACGGTGTTGAAGGCCTATCTGCTGGTTTTCGTGGCCATCCTGCTGCGCTGGACCACACCCAGGGTTCGCATCGACCAACTGTTGGATCTCGGCTGGAAATTCCTGCTGCCGTTGTCCCTGGTCAACCTTCTGGTGACCGCCGCTCTCAAACTGGCGTTCCCGGTGGCCTTTGGCGGTTAATCCCGCTGATCGTGCTGACCCGGCCATCATGGTTCCGGTGATCTGACCCTTTCTCTTCCAGGCTTCTCGCCATGTTCGGATTCCTCAAACAGGTTGGTGATTACACGCGGGATGCCGTGGATGCTGCGCGCAACCTGGCGCAGGGCTTTTCGGTCACCTTCGACCACATGAAGCGCCGTCCCGTCACGGTGCAGTACCCCTACGAAAAGCTGATTCCCTCCGAGCGGTATCGAGGTCGAATCCACTACGAGTTCGACAAGTGCATCGCCTGTGAGGTGTGCGTGCGGGTCTGTCCGATCAACCTGCCGGTGGTCGATTATGTGATGAACAAGGCCACCAAGAAGAAGGAGCTGCGCAACTACTCCATCGACTTCGGCGTGTGCATCTTCTGCGGTAATTGCGTGGAGTACTGCCCCACCAACTGCCTGTCGATGACGGAGGAGTACGAACTGTCTGCCTTTGATCGACACAGTCTTAATTACGACAACGTCGCACTGGGCCGGCTCCCCACCAGCGTCACCACCGATCCTTCGGTGCAGCCCTTGCGTGAGCTTGCCTACCTCCCCGCTGGCGAGATCGATCCCCATGGTGTGGCCAACGATCGTCCCCGAGCTGGGCAATTACCTTCTGAGGTGCTTAAAACCCTGACCCCTCCTGCCAAGGCTGCGGCCAAGAATGAGGGACAATCCAGCGGTGACGCCAAGGAGAGCGACGCATGAGCATTGCGACCACCACAGAGTTGATCTGTTTTCTGGTGCTGTCCGCGGTCGTGGTGATCGGGGCTCTGGGCGTCGTTCTGCTCAGCAACATCGTTTATTCCGCCTTCCTGCTTGGTGGGGTGTTCATGGCGGTGGCTGGTCTTTATCTGCTGCTGAACGCCAGTTTTGTCGCCGCTGCCCAGGTTCTGGTTTACGTGGGAGCGATCAATGTGTTGATCCTGTTCGCGATCATGCTCGTGAACAAGCGAGAGGACCTCAAGGCCATCGCTGGATTGAAACTCCGGCGGGCTGTCTCCGGCGGGGTCTGCCTGGGCTTGCTGGCGTTGTTGGTGCGTGTTGTGCTCACCACCCCATGGGCTCTGCCTGGCCCCGCTGCCGTCGGTGAGGAAGCAACCGCCCGCATCGGAGAGCACCTGTTCACCGATTACCTCCTGCCCTTCGAAGTGGCGTCTGTGCTGCTGCTGATGGCGATGATCGGTGCCATCGTCCTGGCTCGCCGCGATGTGTTGGCAACCGATGTTGTCACCGGTGAAGCGGCTGATCAGGGCCTGATTGAAAAATCCCGCACGCCGCTGCTGGTTGAGCGGCCCTCTTCCTGACACCTGAACGATGACCGAGCTTCTGTCCCAACTCCCTTCGCTTCAGGCCTTTCTG
>CAJWIC010000063.1 GCA_913040905.1 uncultured Synechococcus sp.
TTGCGCTTCGCCCCGGTTCCGTCCCGCGATGGTCTTCGCAGCGCCGAACTGTTGCTGCCCGACCGTCACAGGTCCGCTGGCTGGAGAACGCTCGAGCAGGGGGACCTACGGATCCTCTGTCAGCAGGATCGGAACCCCGGCGACATCACAACACAGGAGCCATCCCCCACCAGCGCAGGTCCAGCCATCGAGCCCGTTCTGTTGCTGACCCTGACCACCGCAGATGCAGGCCGCAGCGAACGGGAACTGGCCGAGCTGGAGGGACTGGTGCGAAGCGCCGGCGCTCAGCCGGTGGCGGTGGTGACACAGCGGGCCGGCAGCGCCAATCCACAGACACTCTGGGGCACCGGAAAACTGCAGGAAGCGGCACTTGAAGTGCGGCGTCACGGCGCCTCATTGGTCGTCACGGATCGAGAGCTCACGCCGGTTCAGGCCAGGAATCTGGAGCGGCTCTTGGCCTGTCCGGTCTCCGACCGGAGTGAACTGATCCTCGACATCTTTGCCCAGCGCGCCGGCAGCGCTGCCGGTCGCTTGCAGGTGGAACTGGCGCAGCTGCGCTATCGCCTACCTCGCCTGCTGGGTCGGGGGCGCAGCCTCTCGCGCCAGGGCGGTGGCATCGGCACCCGAGGACCCGGTGAAACGCAGCTGGAAAAGGACCGCCGTGCCATCAGCCGCCGCATCGATCGCCTGCTCCGCGATCAGCAGCAGCTCCAGGAGCACCGCAGCCGACTGCGGGACCAACGCCGGGGGCTGCCACGGGTGGCCCTCGTGGGGTACACCAACGCCGGCAAATCCAGCCTGCTCAATGCCCTCTGTGGTCGCCGGGACAGCGATCGGGTGCTGGCCGAGAACAAACTGTTTGCCACCCTCGATCCCACAACCCGCCGCCTGGAACTGCCGCGGCCGGGACGACGACCGCACCGGCTGCTGATCACCGACACCGTTGGTTTCATCCGTGACCTGCCTCAGCCCTTGGTGGAAGCATTCCGGGCAACACTGGAGGAAGCCCTCGACGCCGATGTGCTGCTGCTTGTCGTGGATCTGGCTGATCCAGACTGGGCCGGCCAGCTCAGCACCGTCCATCGGCTGCTGGATTCCCTTGGCAGCACTGCTTTGCGACAAGTGGTGGCCAACCAGATCGACCGCTGCCCGCTGGAGGCTGTCGAAACGATCCGACGGCAGGATGCCCAAACCCTGTTTCTATCCGCCAAGCGCGGTGATGGCCTGCGGGGTCTGCAGGACTGGCTTCGAGAGCAGTTCTTTCATCCCGGGGCAGAATCGGATCGAGATGCAGGGCCTCCGCCCGAATGGCCGAGCTGATCAGCGCACTTCAGAACCCCCAGGCGGTGATCACCCTGGCGGTTCTGGCTCTGGCGATCGTTCTGTTCATCACAGGAGCCCTGGCCCCGGAACTCACCGGCCTGCTCAGCCTCGGCCTGCTGGTCGCCACGGGGGTTCTCACACCCCCTGAAGCCCTGGCTGGGTTCGGCAGTCCCGCCCTGATCACCCTGATGGGCTTGTTCCCTGTCTCCGCCGCATTGTTCAAAAGCGGAGCGCTGGACCGCCTGCGCGCTCTGATCGCTTCAGAACGGATTCGTTCGCCAAGACGCTTGATCGCACTGATGGCGTTCGTGATCGCTCCTGTGTCCGGCATTGTTCCCAACACACCGGTGGTGGCGTCGCTGCTGCCGGTGGTGGAGAACTGGTGCCACCGACGCGGTATTTCCCCCTCCAGGGTCCTGCTGCCACTCTCCTTCTCAACGGTTCTCGGCGGAACCCTCACCCTGCTGGGCAGTTCGGTGAACCTCCTGGTCAGTGACATCAGTCAGCAACTGGGGCATGGATCGCTGGAGCTGTTCAGCTTCACCCTGATCAGCCTGCCGATCTGGCTGGTGGGAGCCGCGTATCTGGTGCTGGCACCACGGGCCCTGCTTCCGGATCGTGGCCATGACCATGACGACCTGGGGCTATCCCCCCAGCGCAGCAGCTACAGCACCGAGGTCACCATCCCGCACGACTCGGAACTGGTGGGGGTCTCCCTGCACAACAGCCGACTGCAACGCCGCTTCGACGTCGATGTTCTGGAGCTGCAGCGTGCCGGCGAGCGCTTGCTTCCCCCCCTGGCGGACCGCAGGCTCCAGGCCGGCGACCATCTACTGCTGCGGGTGACACGGCAGGATCTGCTCCGTCTTCAGCAGGATCACACCGTTCAGCTCACAACCCAGGGGAACAACGCTGGATTTGACCAGAACAACGATGAGCTGAGCGGTCAGAAGACAGTCGAGGTGCTGCTACCCGCCGGATCCACCCTGGCCGGCGCCAGCCTGCGCGAACTCCGCTTTCGCCAGCGCCACAACGCCACCGTGCTGGCCCTGCGTCGCGGCCAGGAGACCCTGCAGGAACGGCTGGGTCAGATCGTGCTGCGAGAGGGGGATGTGCTGCTGCTGCAGGCCCCCCTCGATTCCATCCGTGGTCTGCAGGCCAGCAACGACCTGCTCGTGCTCGATCGGCTTGAAGATGACCTGCCCACGGTCCGGCGCAAACCCCTTGTGGTGAGCATTGCGATCGCGATGCTTCTACTGCCGACCCTGACGACCATTCCCCTGGTGGCGGCTGTGCTCCTGGCCACCGTGGCCGTCGTGGCCAGCGGCTGCCTTCGCCCCGGTGAACTGCAGCGTGCCATCCGTCTCGATGTGATTCTGCTGCTTGGCTCCCTCACCAGCTTCAGCGTGGCCCTTCAGAGCACTGGCCTGGCTGATGCCATGGCCCAGGGTCTTCAACATTGGCTGACGGGCTGGCCCACCTATGGGTCCCTTGTGGTGGTGTTCATCGGCACCACCCTGCTCACCCAGGTGATGAGCAATGCGGCCTCCGTCGCGCTGCTGGCGCCGGTGGCGGTTCAGCTGGCACCAGGACTGGAACTCCCTTCCGCCGCCCTGTTGATCACGGTTCTGTTCGGTGCGAGCCAATCGTTTCTGACCCCTGTCGGCTATCAGACCAACCTGATGGTGTTCGGCCCCGGGCGGTATCGCTTCCTCGATGTAACCCGCTATGGAATCGGCCTGACCTTGATCATGACCGTCCTGGTGCCGGCGCTGATCCTGTGGCGTTATGCCGCATCCTGATCAACACTGGTCGTTCTTCGAGTCGTCAGCTCCGTGCCCCTCCGCCAGGCAATCGAGCGCAGCCAGGGCTGGCACCGACGACTCACCGTGCCCCAGTTCACCGTGGTCACCGGCCTGCTGGTGATCCTGCTGGGGACGCTTCTGCTGGCCACACCGCTGTGTTCCAGCAGCCAGGTGGGGCTGTGGGAAGCCCTGTTCACCGCCACGTCAGCAATCACGGTGACCGGTCTCTCGATCATTGATGTGGGAGCCGATCTCACCACCGCTGGACAGCTGGTGCTGGCCCTGATGATCCTGGCGGGAGGTCTGGGACTGATGGCCATCACCACCTTTCTCCAGGGCTTTGTGGTGCGAGGCACCGGCCTGCGCCGCCGCCTCGACCGGGGCCAGACCCTGGATGAATTCGGGGTCGGCGGCGTGGGCAGCACATTCCGTGGCATCGCCCTCACAGCGGCATTGGTGATCCTGGTGGGTGCCCTGGTGCTCTACAGCTTCGGGTTCAGCGATATCCCCGACCGTGGGGAGCGACTCTGGGCTTCGATCTTCCACAGCATCTCGGCGTACAACAACGCCGGCTTCGGACTCTGGTCCGACAGCCTGGAGCGGTATCACGACAACCTTCTGGTCAACGCCGTTGTGATGCTGCTGATCGTGATGGGAGGACTGGGCTGGCGGGTCACCAGTGACCTGGCAGGCCAGGGGGTCCGCCGCGGCCGGCGGCGGCTGAGCCTTCACACCCGTCTTGTGCTGCGCACGACGCTGCTGTTGGTGGTGTTCGGCACCGTTGGACTGGCCCTGACCGAGTGGCTCAACCGCGGCGAGGTGTTCATCGGCATGGCCTGGCGGGAACGCTGGATGACCGCCCTGTTCGAATCGGTCACGGCCCGAACGGCCGGGTTCACCACGGTCCCCTTCTCCCTGGAGAACATCACCGATTCCGGCACCTTGCTGCTGATGACCCTGATGTTCATCGGTGCCAGTCCCGGCGGGACCGGTGGAGGCATCAAAACCACCACGGTGGCGGCCCTGATGGCGGCGACCCGATCGACCATGCGCGGTCGTGATGCCGTGGTGATCCGCAACCGAGAAATCCCCGACAAGGTCGTGCTGCGCGCCCTTGGCATCACGGTGGCATCACTGCTGTTCGTTCTGGCGATGGCGTTGTTGCTCAGCATCGCCAGCAATCTCAACGGTGAAGAGCCCTTCACCTTTCTCGAGATGCTGTTCACCTGCATCTCGGCCTTTGCCACCGTCGGCCTCGATCTCGGGGTCACCGAGCAGCTGGGACGCTTCGGCCAGGCCGTGCTGATGCTGGGAATGTTTGTGGGACGCCTGGGGATCCTGCTGCTGCTGAGCGCCATCTGGGAAGTCATGACCCGGGAACAGATCCACATCCACCGCCAGAATCGGATTGGCTATCCCCGTGAGGACCTTTATGTCTGACCACCGTCAACGGGGTCACCAGCGATGAAGGGATGGTGGCAGTGGAGCCCACTCCAGGGCAGTGAGCGGCTTGGTTTCGCCGTGATCGGTGTCGGTCGCTTCGGTATCGCCGTCTGCCGTGAGCTGCTTCAGAACGGGGCAGAGGTGCTGGCGGTGGATCGCTCGGAACGAGCCGTGGATGAACTGCGTCAGCTGGAGCCAACGGTGGAAGCCCGGGTGGTGGATTGCACCGACGAGGAGTCGTTGCGGGAAGCCGGTGTCCTGGACATGGGCACGGTGGTGGTGGCCATGAGCGAACCGATCGAGGCCAGCATCACAGCAACCCTGATCGCCAAGGACAGCGAAGGCACCAGGGTCCGGCAGGTGATTGCACGCGCCACCAGCGAGCTGCACGAAAAAATGCTCAAGCGGGTCGGTGCCGACCGGGTGATCTTTCCCTCCCGCATGCAGGGGGAGCGACTGGGCCTGGAGCTGGTGCGCCCCAACCTGATGGAGCGCTTGGCCCTGGATGAGAAGCACTGCATTGAGGAGATCAAGGTGCCGGAGCCGTTCATGGGCCGCTCGCTGCGGGACCTGAATCTGCGCAAGAACTTCCGAGTGAATGTGCTGGCGGCAGGCCCCCAGAGCGACCTCACGGTGAATCCCCCGGCCTCCCATGTTCTGGAGGAAGGCCATCTGCTGGTGGTGATGGGTCTGGTGGATGATCTCCAGCGGTTGCCCAAAACCTGAGCATCGCCCCCATGCTCTGTCTCGGTCTGATGAGTGGCACCAGCGCCGATGGCGTGGATGCGGTGCTGGCTCGTTTCAAGGGTGCCCCCGATCGTCCTGCATGGGAGCTTCTCAGCCATCACCACAGCCCTTACCCAGCGGCTCTGCGGGAGGAACTGGTCCGTGTCGGCCAGGGCGAACCCCGACCGGCCGCGGCCCTGCTCGATCTAGCGGAGGCGGTCACCGAACAACAGGCGCTGGCGGCTCGGGGCGCTGATCCTGATCAACGGGCAGCCTTGATCGGCTGCCATGGCCAGACCGTTTGGCACCGTCCCCCAAGCGGTAGCAGGCGCGGCGCCAGCTGGCAGTTGCTTCAGGCTCCGCTGCTGGCCCAGCTGCTGGCACGGCCGGTGGTGCACGATTTCCGCGCTGCCGACCTGGCCCTGGGGGGACAGGGAGCACCCCTGGTGCCGCGGGCTGATGCCGCACTGATCGGGGCTGGGGATGGCTGGCGGGGAGTGCTGAACCTGGGGGGCATCGCCAACCTCACCCTGATCCCTCCCCGTTGCGGTCCCCAGCAACGGGCCCCTGTTCTCGGCTGGGACTGTGGACCCGCCAACAGCCTGATGGATCTGGCGGTGGAGCAGTTCAGCGACGGCCAGCAGCTCTTCGACCGAAACGGTGCCATGGCGGCAGCAGGGCGTTGCGACGACGCTGTGATTCAGCGCTGGCTTGAAGAGCCCTACTTCCAGCTCAGCCCACCGAAATCAACGGGGCGTGAATGCTTCGGCCAGGAGGATCTCAAGCGACGTCTGAGGGAGCTGGGGACGATTTCGGCCATCGATGCGGTGGCCACCCTCACCGGCTTCACTGCAGCGGTGGTGGCCCAGGATCTGGCTCAGCTACAGACAAGAAGCAGCATCCAGCCCATGGAGCTGCTGGTGGCCGGAGGCGGCAGCCGCAACCCCGTGCTGATGAGGGAACTCCAAGACCGATGCCGGGGCATTGCCGTCAGGAGCAGTGATCAGATTGGATTGGCGGCGGAGGCCAGGGAAGCGCTTGTGTTTGCCCTGCTGGCCTGGTGGCATGACTGCGGCCATCCCGGCAATGCTCCGGCCATCACCGGCGCAACGCGGGAGGCATGCCTCGGCGTGAGGGTTGGGCCGGCCTGAGTCGGACCGGTTCAGGGGCGGTGCAGTCAGGGGCGGTGCAGGCGCAGCCGCCTGGGGGCGCCCCGCAGACGGCGGGGTTGCTGAGCTTCGAGAGCGGAGCGCAACCGCTCTTCCCTGGAGGGCAGCGGCGCCTCGGCACTCTGCTCATGCCTCTGAACCCCCTGCTGTATCAGGACCCGGGCCATGTTGCTGACCGTGCGGGACTCCTGATCAGCCAAAGCCGTCAAACGGGCACAGAGGTCCTCCGGCAGGACCACCTGAATTCGCGGGGATTTTGGCTTCCCGCTTGAAGACGTCTGACGGGTGGGCACAACCGGATCTCCAGAGAGACTCTCAGCTACGCAAAAGTGTACAGAGGTGGTCAAGGATAGTATCCATGACTATGGTGGGGGCATCGGTCCTCCTCGGAGTGCCCCATGCCCGAATCCACAACAACCACCCCGCGCCGCGGTCGTAGCACCAGTGGTCGTCGCACCAGTGGCCGTCGTCGCCCACAGCGCACCCCTGAAAACAGCGATGTTCTGGTTTCAGCCGTGATCAGCACCTATCTGCTCACCCACCTGCACCACGTGTTGCAGCGGGCTGAATACGGCGCTGCCCAGGAAGGCAGAAACTCCCAGGCCGCCAATTACGCCCAGCTGCGCAAGGTGCTCTGCATGGATGCCCGCAGCATGGAGGATGCCTCTGCCCTTGGCCTCAGGGATGAAGGGTTGGACCAGGCAGCCTGACGATCGTCGACCGACTGAATAGCGTTCCAGCAGCCGCATCGAAGACCATGGCTGGTCATGCAGCCGCTCTCTATGAGCGCATCAGCAGTAATCCGGAACAGACCCAGGCCCTGTTCCGACAGGCCCTGCAGGATCCCAATGGGGCGATGGCCTCCATCTGCCAGTTCGGTGAA
>CAJWIC010000064.1 GCA_913040905.1 uncultured Synechococcus sp.
TCTCCGGGGGCGGCACATCACCCCGGGCCCGGTCCCGTTCCATTTCACCCAGGATCCGCCCCACGTTGTATTCCGGGTGACCGAGGTGCATCAACTGTCGCTGATCCGGTGTTTCGAAGATCGTGTAGCCAACGTCTTCTCCATAGGCCAGCAGTCTCAGTCGGCCCTGGCGCTGGGCTGATTCCATGGCGGTGTCGGGCAGGCCGGCGTGACGACTCTGAGGACAAAGAAACCGGTCGTCCTGGGTTCCCATCAACGGATGCCCTGGAATCAGACTTCGCATTGGATAGATGCCGAACAGCTTCCGTTCGAACGGAACCTTGTCCACACCAGCCAGATAAGCAAGGGCAAAGCCGGCCCAACACAGCCCCAGCGTGCTGGCACAGCTCCGGCGGGCCTCTTCGATCAGTTCCACCAGCTCTTTCCAGTAATTGACCTGTTCAAAGGGCAGGTGTTCCACCGGCGCGCCGGTGATGATCAGCCCGTCCAGGGGGCCCTGGGCCAGCGCGTCCTCCCAGCTGACGTACAGATCCCTGAGGTGCTCCTGGTCCCAGCTTTTGTAGGCGTGGGAGGTGAGTCGGATCCAGACCGGTTCGATCTGCAGAACAGACAGCCCAAGGGGATGCAGCAGGTTGAATTCATACTGTTTGCCCAGCGGCATGATGTTCAAAATGCCGATCCGCAGGGGCCGGATGTCCTGACGTTCCGCCTGGGCGGGTTCGATCCATGAGATCCGGTTGCGTTCAACGGCACCGATCTTGTGGTAACTGCGGGGAAGGATCAGTGCCATGGGCTGGTCAGCGTCGTCAATCAGGCGAGGGCCTGCTCGAAATCAGCCTTGATGTCGTCGATGTGCTCAAGCCCCACGGAGACGCGAACCATGGTGGGGGTGACGCCCGCTGACGCCTGTTCGTCTTCACTGAGCTGCTGGTGGGTTGTCGACGCCGGGTGGATCACCAGGGTTTTGGCATCCCCCACGTTGGCGAGGTGACTGGCCAGTTGCAGGCTGTTGATGAAGCGCACGGCATCGTCGTAGCCGCCCTTGAGGGAGAACATCAGCATGCAGCCCATGCCCCGCCCGGTCAGGTATTTCCGGGCTGCTGCGTTGTAGGGATCACCGGCCAGACCGGGGTAACTGACATGGGCCACCTTGGGGTGCTCATTCAGCCAGGTCGCCAGGGCCATGGCGTTCTCGGTGTGGCGTTCCACCCGCAGGCTGAGGGTTTCCAGCCCTTGAAGCAGCAGGAAGCTGTTGAAGGGGCTGACCGCTGGACCCCAGTCCCGCAGCCCCTCAACCCGGGCGCGCAGGGCAAAGGCGACGTTGCGGTTGTCGGGGACGCCGAGCATTTTGCAGATGTCACTGCCGAAGCCGAAGGCATCCCAGTGCACCAGGCCGTGGTACGCCGCGCTGGGTTGGCTCATCAGCGGGAATTTGCCGTTGCCCCAGTCAAAGGTGCCGGCATCAACGATCACGCCTCCGAGGCTGGTGCCGTGGCCACCGATCCACTTGGTGGCGCTTTCGACGACCACATCCGCACCGTGCTCGATCGGTCGCATCAGGGCACCACAGGCCCCCAGGGTGTTGTCCACGATCAACGGGATGCCGCGTTCCTTGGCCAGGGCTGAGAGGCCATCGAAATCGGGAATGTTGAAGCGGGGATTGCCCATTGCTTCGACGTAGAGACCTTTGGTGTTGTCGTCGATCTGAGCGGCGAAGCTGTCCACGTCGTCGCCATCGGCGAATCGCACGTCGATGCCCAGCCGGGGGAACTGCACCTTGAACTGGTTGTAGGTGCCGCCGTAGAGGAACGACGTGGAGACGAAGTTGTCGCCTGCCTGCATGCAGTTCGTGATCGCCAGGAACTGAGCTGACTGACCGGATGCTGTCGCCAGTGCAGCCATCCCCCCTTCCAGGGCCGCCACCCGTTTCTCGAACACATCCGTCGTCGGGTTCATCAGACGGGTGTAGATGTTGCCGAATTCCTTCAGCCCGAACAGGTTGGCACCGTGCTCAGCGTCATTGAAGACGTAGGAGCTGGTTTGGTAGATCGGCACCGCCCTGGCATTGGTGGTTGCGTCCGGGGACTGACCGGCATGCAGCTGGAGGGTTTCGAATCGCTGAGACATCGGGCCGGAAGTGAGCGGCTATTCCTCTGTTCTAGTCATGGGACAGCTCAGGCTTGTCGGTTTCCGCCAGCGAAGGAAACGTGCTCCGGATCAGGGTGTGGATGGCGTCGTGGGCTTCGGTATGGAATCCGCCTCGCCCCTCGGCGCTGAGGATGGGGTAGGTGCGGTCGCTGCCATCGCCATCGCGGAGGTGTTTCCAGCGATTGTTCTCCTTTTCCTTGAGGGCATTGAGAGGTGCCTCGAAATCGAAGGCTTTGACGTTGCCGAGGGCTGCCACCTGGCTGGCCAACGTCTCGCGAATCGGAGCCAAAGCTTTGGCTTTCAACGTGTCGGGCAGACCAAGAACCGGTTGGTAGTGATCCAGAACTCTGAGTTCCGCCTCCAGCATCACCGGCCAGGCACCGGTTTCCCCTTCGGCCAGCCCCATCTCCGTTTCCGCCTGCTGCATGGCCTCCAGGTGGAAGCGCAGCCAGCGGTAATAGGTTTTGTCCTTGATCGGTTTCTTGGCCGCCGCCCGTCCGGAGAGAATCGCCGGAAGGGCGTTCTCCGCTTTGCGCAGGAACAGTCGATCCTCCCGCTCCAGGTTCATCGCCCCCCAGCGCTGGCGGTATTCCCAGAGTTCGACATACCGCGCCACATCTGGCCCGTTCCAGCCCAGACCTTTCAGCTCATCACCGCGGTGGGAGAGTTCCTGCGCCACGCCCTGCTTCGTTTGACGGATTCCTGCAGCGTAGTGGGCAGGCCTCAGGACCCTGGGGGGCGGCTTTCCGGGTGCTGGCGCAGGTAGTCCGTGACCGCGATCGGGCGCGGCTGGTTGTAGCCGACGGGCAACCAGAGGTCGCCGGCGGCGGCATTGAAATGAATTTCCCAGTGATACAGCCCGGTGTAGGCACGGGGGTCGTCCTTGATCAACGAGGCGTAGAGAAGAACGGCCCGTCCGTAGTAATCACTGTTGTTGTATCCCCAGAGACCACGACGAATGTCCTGCAGACCTCCCCGGCGCACCAGATAACGCGCTGCGGCCTGTATGGCGTCGTGGGGGTCACGGATGTCGCCGGCGCCGATGCCAGGCTCCGTCCAGGTGGTGGGCAGGAACTGCATCGGTCCCTGGGCATTGGCAACCGACACGCCATCAATGCGCCCCATGCCGGTTTCCACCAGGTTCACTGCCGCCAGCACCTCCCATTCGATGCCGGTCGCTGCCTCGGCTTTTTTGTAATAGCTGATGAGCTTGTCGGCAGGCTCGGGCGGAATGATGCGCCAGGCTGGAAGGGTGGAGGGGCCCCGGCCGCGGCTCATGCGCAGGAATTCCCGACGGGCCGCCAGGTGCCGCTCGGCCACGCTCCGCCATTGGGTTGGCAGTGCGGCCACCACCGCCGCCGAACGAGCGGCGTCCTTGGAGAGCACCCGGTAGATCACCTGTTGCTGATGCCCCAGTTCCGGCAGATCAGCTCTGGCCGTGGAAGGGTCCCGTAGGGCTGCTTCAACGGATGCCAGGAGGGTGGCAGCTGCCTTGGGTTGGGCGGGAACGATGGGATAGCGCCGTTGCATCGCTGCAGCAGCAGACAGACCGGGCCTGCTGATGGGCGTGGGCCTGCCCCGGTGCATCAGGTCGATGCTGATGGGCCAAGCCACCGCAGCCAGCGCAGCGGTGATCAGGACCGAACGACGTCCCATGCTGGAGGAATGCCTCTCGGCCGAAGCTACCGGTTCTGCTCAGGCCTGCAGAAAGGTGCTGCGGTCGTGGAAATCCGCCCGGGCGTTGCCGTGGCGCAGGGCCCAGTGGCTGATGCCATTGGCGCCTCGATCCAGCACCGTGGTGAGCGTCAGCTCCGGGCAGCATTCATCCGGCCACCAGCTGGACAAATCCAGCTGGGCATCCAGACGGAGCTGGTGATGCCAGCGACGCAGGGTCACGGCGGGTGGGGTGCCGAGGGGCTGCTGGCACTGGCCCGAGCGGTAGCCCTCAAACCGGTAAACGGCCCAGTCGCCGTTGGGGGCCAGGTTGATCTCCCAGTAGCCGGGTTGACCCGGAAGGGCGAGAAAGGCTTCGAAGCAGGTGGTGGTCCAGAGCTCGTCCCGGCGCTGGCCTGCCCCCTGGAGGCCATCGATCAGGCCGGGAGGCAGGATCAGGTCACTGAGGCCGGAGGCCGCGGCCGCCAGGACGCCGAAGCTGAGCTCCAGCTGACCGTTCCGGCTCCAGATCAGTTCTCCACTCACCTGCAGTCCCCGGGGAACCGAGCGCTCAAAGGGCACCAGACGGATGGCCTGAAGCAGCATGACGGCGGGACGGGCCATCTCAGCAACCGGCGAGGCGCTGCACCATGGCCCTGATCTGGGGCAACTGCTGCTCGACCGATTCGGTCAAACGGAACTGCACGGCAGCACGCTGCAGGTTGTGACCGGGACGCTCGGTTCGGAAGTAAGGATCGCCTTCCAGATGATCCGTTAAAAAGCGCAGGCCGAGTTCCAAGGGAATCAGGCGAATGCAGTCCGGAAGGTAGTGCAGATCCCAGTCGCTGAGGAAATGTCGAGCCACGGAGAGATAACCCTCGAGAATCGACTCGCACCAATCGAGGTTGAACTGCACCGCGTTGAGATCGTCGGTTTCTTCGCCGGCAGGGTTGCAGCAGGAGCGCAGGCAGTCGCCGATGTCGTAGTGGACCAGACCTGGCTTCACGGTGTCGAGATCGATCAGGCCGACGGCTTTGCCGCTGGCCTCATCAATCATCACGTTGTTGATCTTGGGGTCGCCATGGATAGGGCGTTGCTTCAGCTCCCCGCGCTGCAGGGCGGCTTCCAGAACATCGATGCCTTGGCGTCGTGCCTCGACGAAGGCAGCAGCACCGCGAACGGCGGGGTCCACTGATTGGCACGATGTGTAGACGATATCGTAACGGTTCAGATACGTAGGCGTGACATGGAAATGTTCGAGTGTGTCTTCCAGTTGGTCTGCCGGCAGATCGCTGATCAGGCTGTGGAACATGCCGAGCCCGTAGCCCACCTCGCGAGCGTGGTCGCGGTTGAGGATCACATCGGTGGTGGTGGCGGCACCGATGTAAGTGATGGAACGCCAGAACTCTCCGTCCTGCTCCACCCAATGTCCGTCCTGCCGGCAGCGAACCACCTGTGGCACTTCCCAGCGTCGGCCCTGGAGTTCCGGCGGCGGTGAGGCCAGGCGGCGCTGCACGTGATTGCCGAGGGCCACCAGGTTGTGCATCACCAGCTCGGGGCGTTCAAACACACGCCTGTTCAGGCGCTGGAGCACAAAAGACCCAGCAGGGCCGCTGGGGCGATGGCCCTGATGGGTCACCAGGAATGTGTCGTTGACGTTGCCTGACCCGAGGGAGCGGATGGCCGTGATCCGTTCGCGGGGATGGAAGCGACCCGCGATGGCTTCAACGGCCTTGCTCAAGGGGATCTCAATGGTCTCAGGCTGCAAATGTCGCGCTGAACCCCTGGGGCGGCAGGCTCTGGTGTGCAGAAAACCAGGCGACTAGCCGTCCAATTGGCTTTCGATGGCCTCCATCAACTGCAGATAGGCCGGCCCAGTGTTGCTTGCACTTTCGTCGAGGCTCATCTCGCCTCGCATGGCGCGTCTGGCGTTATCGGCAATGACGGCGTTCACCACCAGATCCAGAGCCTCCGGCACGTCCAGGTTCTGCAGGGCATCGGCGTAGCGGCGGCTGTGGCTTGGACGTACCGATTCCTGGCAGTAACTGGACAGTTCACGGCTGTCGGTCATCACCCGATACGCCGTGTCCTTCACGGCAGGCCGCCCATACAGAGCCATGTACAGCAGATTCACCATCGTGGCGTCGTGGAGGGGGATGGCGTATTGACGGGCGATCTGAGGCCAGTAGCGCAAAGCCTTCAGGCCCTCCAGACCGCCCCTGGGCAGTCCGGCGGCTTCGCAGGTCTGCTCAAGCTCTTCCATCGAGGAGGGACAACGCCCTTCCCGGCGCATCAGGGCTGCCAACACCTGGCCTGCCTGGAAGTTGCGGGTTGGCTTGCCGGAACTGGGTTGCATCATGCTGCCCCTCACATCAGCCACCATCGCCGTCAACTGGGTGAAGGTGTGATCCCGCACCTTTTCAAAATCGCCATCCCGCACAAGCGTGGCCTCAATCCGTGGTACGGCGTAGCCCAGCTCGGTGAGAGGGATCGGCTGGCGGTGATAGAGCTTCTGACGATCAGGGCGAGCCATGGAGACGGTTGCGGCCTGATCCAGGCACTGATCCAGCAGCAGGGTCAGGAGTGTCGGCAGCACCCCTGGGTTCTCCTGGTGATAGGCGTAGCCGAACCCGGCAAAGACCGATGACATGTTCTTGGCAGCCTTGATGTATTGCCCTTCCACGTTGTGGACCCCTGCCGCCACCTGAATATTCGGAGAGAGCTGATCCAGCAGCTGAGCCCCCAGCATTGCGATCAGGGCATTGGGGTGGCAGAAGTTGGCCGTGAAGCTGTCGAAGGGATTGCGCAGGGCACCGTGGCGGTGGAATCCGGAGAAGAAGGCCAGGTTCGGCTGCTTCTCGCAGAGCACATAGGCGGTGTTGCTGATCGGGTCATGGTTGAAGGACCCAGCCAGGCAAGCCAGAACCACCTGCTCCCGTCCCAGTTCCTCCCGTAGCCGGCAGGCCTCCAGCAGATCCTCTTCAACGTGGTTGCTGTTCGCGCTCAGCACGACCAACTCACAGCGGAGAATCAGGTCCTGAAGCGTGTTCGGGACCCGTTCACCGGAGACGCGATGGGTGCCCATGTCGAGCACCCGCTCGACATGGTCGCGGTCCATGCTTCCGACCACATCGTGGGCGAAGGCTCCCAGCAGTTCTCGTCCTGGACGTGCGGCCAGCAGCAGCCGGCCGGCTTCGTTCTGCATGGCGCAGTTGTACGCCAATGAAGCGGGATAGAGCCCAACGCTGTAGAACCCCACCTTGCCGGCCATCACCTCACGGACTCTGCGGCGGATCGAGGCCGCATCCAGGCTGTGATCGAAAAAGGAGTTGTTCATGGAATCAGCCTATGAATTCCGCTGTTGAAGAGACTGTGCTCAACCAGTTGCATGGCCATGAGCCTCATCCTCTACGGCGGTCCCCGAACGCGAGCCTCGATGCCGCGCTGGTACCTCGAGGAGAAGGGGATCGCCTATGAGCTGAAAGAGCTGGACCTTCTTGGGAAC
>CAJWIC010000065.1 GCA_913040905.1 uncultured Synechococcus sp.
GCTTCACGCGGGTGGCCTTGCCCACCCGTTCCCGCAGATAGAAAAGCTTCGCCCGACGAACTTTACCGCGCCGTTCAACCTTGATGTTGGCCACCTGGGGGCTGTGCAGCATGAAGACCCGCTCTACCCCAATCCCCTGGAAGATGCGTCGCACGGTGATGGTCTGGTTCATCCCGCCGTTGCGCTTGGAGATCACCACACCTTCGTAGGGCTGCACCCGCTCTTTGTTGCCCTCACTGATGCGAACCCCGACGCGGACGGTGTCGCCCACATAAATGTCGGGAAGATCGCTCTTCATCTGCTCGCTTTCGAAGGCCTTGATCAGGGCTTCTGCGCTGAGCTTCTGAGCTGGGTTTGTCGCAGCACTTGCCACGGTCTCAACCTCGGCCACAGCCTCAGATGCGGTGTCAGTGCTCTCTTCCGTCACCGTCGTGTCTTTCGGATCGGCTGCCATCCCAGCTCCGCGTTGAATCGCCAAACAATCAGTGTACCTTCCGGCGCCAACGGTCGATCAGCAATCCTGCACCGGTGAGCAGCATCCAGAGCAGGCCGACAGCGTTCAACAGCACCACGACCGGTTCAAGCGTGGCCCCCAGCCACTCCCCTTCGTGCAGCGTCATCAGCCAGTGCACCTGGTCGCGCTCGAGGCCAAACCAGTCGCGGGCCAGACGGTAGGCCACGCCTGAGCACACCGTCGTCAACAGCGGTAGGAGCACCAGCGGTGCAATGGCCCGATGCAGTTCTCGCACCCGCACAAGAAGGCTCATGGCCGTCCTTCGATCAGTTGCTGTTGATAGCGTGACGGATATAGAGGTTGTTGATGAATTTATTTGCCGAGCTGCTGGCCTCCACTCAGGCCCCGTCAGCAACCGCCACGGGTCCTCGGATCCAGAAGCGCCGGGGTGTTGAGATCAAGTCAGCCCGTGAGATCAAGATCATGCGCGAAGCCAGCCGCATCGTTGCCACGGTGCTGCGGGAGGTGATGGCGATGGTGGAGCCAGGCCAGACGACGGGCGACCTCGATGCTTTTGCGGAGAAGCGCATCCGAGAGATGGGTGCCACACCGAGCTTCAAGGGATACCACGGCTTTCCCGCAAGCATCTGCGCCAGCATCAACAACGAAGTGGTGCACGGTATTCCCAGTGCCAAACGGGTGATTCACCAAGGTGATCTGCTGAAGGTGGATACCGGTGCTTACTTCGACGGATACCACGGCGACAGCTGCATCACCGTCTGTGTTGGTGAATCGTCGGCCGAGGCCCAGATCCTCAGTCGTGTCGCCCAGGAATCGCTGATGGCAGGGTTGAGCCAGGTCAGAGCCGGTAACACCCTTCTGGACATTGCCGGTGCCGTTGAGGACCACGTCAAGGCCAATGGGTTCAGTGTTGTGGAGGACTACACCGGCCACGGTGTGGGCAGAAATCTGCACGAGGAACCTTCGGTGTTCAACTTCCGCACCGATGAACTGCCCAACGTCACCCTGCGTCCAGGCATGACCCTGGCGATTGAACCGATCCTGAATGCCGGCAGCAAAGCCTGTCGCACCCTGAAGGATCGCTGGACGGTCGTCACCCGTGACGGATCACTGTCGGCCCAATGGGAACACACCGTCCTGGTCACCAGTGACGGATGTGAAATTCTTACGGATCGCGGCGACTGAGAGCTCGGCTGTAGAGCCGGCGCCCAATTTCTGTGAGCGGTACCAGGAGATAGGTGAGTGGGTTTGGCGTGACGATGATCAGCCGTGCTCCGATACGCGCCTGCCAGAGCACCTGGCCCGCCACAAAGTCGGCAGTCATTACGCCGACGGGGTTGAGTTCAGACCGGAACGGACCCAGCACCAGTTTGCGCAGCAGCAGCCGTGAGCGCTCTTCTTTGGAGCGGGTGGCCCCGCGCACGCTGACCAGTTGACCGAGAAGACGTTTGCTCAGCTCATAGGCCGGGCTCACGGCCGGTTGAACTTCCGCTTCGGAGGTGTTGACCCAGACCTCCAGCACCTGTGTCGTTCGTTCCCGGCAGAGACGTTCGCAGCACTGCAGGATCCGCCAACTGCTCAGTGCATTCACCTCCAGTGCCCTGGTCAATGTCTCGGGTCGCTGGTCACCCTGAGGATTGATGCCGTGGTTCAGCACCAGCACGTCCAGGTCGCTGAGGTGGGGCGCCAAGTTGTCCTCCTGGCCGCAGGTCCATGACACCCAGTGATCCACTGGGCTGTCGGTTCCGGTGGGGGGCTTCCCATGGGTGAACCCTGTCACCACGGCACCGGCCTCTTGGAAACGGCTTGCCAGCGCTTGTCCGAGGGATCCGCGCGCTCCGGTGATGCCGATACGGCTCCCGCTCCAGCGGTGATTGCTTGTCATGGGCTGTGCCATGGGGTCAGCTTGGGCCATCCTTGTTGGCAACCGCCCGCCGGTGTCCGATTCCGTGTCTGATGCTGCCCTCCTGGCCCTGTTCGCGCCCTACTGCGGCGGCCTCGCCAGAGAGCAGGATCTTCGTTTTGCTCTGCAGACCCTGCTGGCCGGAGAGTTTCGGGGGAGTCGCCCACGGGAAGGTACGGAGGGGCATGCCTTTCAGCTGAACTGGGAGGGTGGCCATGCCCCACTGGAGATGGCGACCTGTCAACTGGTCTTAACGGCGAGCCGAGCCCAGCCCTACAGGTTTGAGCTGGTCACCCATCAGCTTGTGCAGTGGTTGATGGATTGCACCGTCGCTGAGCCAGAGAAGGGGGATCTCCCCGATGCGTTCTGGTTTTGGTTGCTCGTTGGTACAGACCAGGAGGGTGGTGGCGCCTAGATTCATCGCTCAAAGACCTTTGGTTGATGGGAACGACGCTGCTGATCGGATCCTGTGAGCCCTTCAGCGGCAAGTCCGCACTGGTTCTTGGGATCGCTCAGAAGCTCACGCAGGAGGGGCAGCAGGTCCGCTTCGGCAAACCGCTGGCCACGAGTCTCGATTGGGATCCCAACAAGGGGCCCCTGCCTCAGCCATTGATCGACGATGACGTCCGCTTCGTCGGGGCGACGCTTGGGCTCTCGGCGGATCAGCTGATTCCTTCACTGCATCTGTTGTCACCCACCACTGCGACGCAGCGCCTCGGCCAGGGGGATCTGCAGGCTGGGGAGGGGTTTGAGGCCATGCGCCAGCAGATTGCTGATCAAGACGGACTGACCTTGCTGGAATGCGCTGGCAGTCTTCAGGAAGGACTGCTCTACGGATTGAGCCTTCCTCAGCTGGCGGAGGGCCTGGATGCAGGGGTTCTGCTGGTGCACCTCTGGCAGGACAGCTGCAGCGTCGACGCATTGCTGGCAGCCAAGCAGACCCTTGGGGACCGTCTTGTGGGGGTTGTGCTGAATGCGGTGACCCCTGGTGAGGTGGAGAGCCTCGAGCGACAGGTGGTTCCGGCTCTTGAAAACTTTGGTTTGCAGGTGTTCGGTGTGATGCCGCGTTCACCATTGCTGCGCAGCGTCACTGTGGGTGAATTGGTGCGCCGCCTCAGTGCCCGAGTGATCTGCTGCGAAGAACGCCAGGAGTTGCTGGTGGAGACCCTCAGCATCGGTGCGATGAATGTGAACTCCGCCATGGAGTTTTTCCGCCGTCGACGCAACATGGCTGTGGTCACCGGAGCTGACCGCACCGACATCCAGTTCGCGGCCTTGGAGGCTTCCACCCAGTGTCTGATTCTCACGGGTGCCGGTGAACCACTGCCGCAACTGATCAGCCGGGCGGAGGAGCTTGATGTTCCTCTGCTCAAAGTTGATCACGACACGCTGGCCACGGTGGAGGTGATTGAAAAGGCATTCGGCCATGTGCGTTTGCACGAGTCGGTCAAGGCCACCTATGCCTTCCGGCTGGTGGAAGAACACTGTCGCTTGGACCGCCTGTTTTCAGCTCTGAACCTGCCGGTTCACGTCGCTTGATGGTTGCTAGTTTCCAATGAAGGCCGGCGAGTTGTCCTTGGGTCAGTCACTCGATCTTCCAGCCCTCGATCGGGTTGACACCCTGGCGCAGGAACTGGCGCTGTTGCAGGACAAAGGCAAACGACGGATTGCCATCCTGGGCAGCCGTCATGTGCCAATTGTCGCCATCCACCTCGTTGAACTGGTGGCCCGGTCGTTGGTGCAGGAAGGTCACTCGCTGATCACATCGGGATCCCAGGGGGTGAATGCCGCTGTGATCCGCGGATGTTTGGACGTTGATGCATCGCAACTCACGGTGCTGCTGCCCCAGGGCCTCGACCGGCAGCCGGCGGAAATCCGCGATTTGCTTGACCGTGTGCTGCATCTGGTGGAGAAGCCGGAGCAAGATGATTTGCCCTTGCCGATGGCCAGCAGTCTCTGCAATCAGGAGATCATCAACCGTTGCGATCAGCTGATCTGCCTGGCTTTTCATGACAGTGAAACGCTCCTGGCGAGCGCCAGAACAGCGGAAGACATGGGAAAAGTGGTGAGTCTTCTGTATTTCGATTGATCGGTTCTGAATCAACCGCCGATGAATGCCTTGAGCCCTTCGCTGTACAGAATGCCGCTGCACAGCAGTCCTGATGCCCAGCAAAGTCCGCGGGCGGGGGGGATGTTGCCGACATAGGCCGCGATGTAAGCCAGACGCAGGGCTGGATGGAGCAAGGCGGCAGTGATGGCAAGTCCGGGCAGCGGGCCGGTGTGCAATGCGGCGATCAATGCCAGAACCGCTGCAGGCGCATGGAGCGTGAAGGCTTCGAAGCTGTTCTGATGGGCCCAGCTGGCCCGTTTGCCCCAGGCGGGAAACCGTTCGAACATGGCTCTGGGTGCGGCCATGTCCTTCATCTCGAAATTGGCGGCAGAACGGGCTGCCCCCAGGGGGATGATGCTGGCCACAACGGTGCCACCGGCCAGTACCAGAGACCAGGCAAAGGGAGCAGCGTCGGTGGCGGTGAACAGCTGCAGAAGAGACATGGATGTGGGCCGGTTATGGAGGCCTTTCTAAGCTGGGGACTGGAACGAACGTGAGTCATGGCAAGCACATCGTCCTTTGATGTGGTCTCCGACTTCGACCGTCAGGAGCTGGTCAACACCCTTGATCAGGTGAGGCGTGATGTCGGCAACCGCTACGACCTCAAGGACTCCAACACGGAGATCGATCTGGAGGAGACCGAGCTTGTGATCACCACAGCCAGTGACATGACCTTGCAGGCTGTTGAGGATGTGCTGCGTACCAAGGCCACCAAGCGCAATCTGTCGCTGAAGATCTTCGATTTTCAAACCCCGGAGTCTGTCGGTGGCAACCGGGTCAAACAGGTGGTGAAACTACGGAAGGGCCTCAGCCAGGAGATCGCCAAAAAGCTCAGCAAGATCGTGCGCGATGAATTGAAAAAGGTCACCGTGGCGATCCAGGGGGAGAGTCTTCGGATCACGGGCAAGAGTAAGGACGATCTACAGGCGGCGATTCAGCTGGTCAAGAGCAAGGAAGATGAGCTGGATGTTCCGCTTCAGTTTGAGAACTACCGTTGATTCAGATTGTTCAAGGGGACGACAATTTGGTTGGATCGCCTTACGATTCAAGGCAGGTATTGGCCCGGCATAAACAACCTGATCAGACCATTTGTTCTATCAGGCGCGATGCTTCGTCTCTGCCTGAATGGTTCTGCCTTGGCATCCAGGCGGATTACCGAAGCAGGTGCTATTGCCCTGAATCAGATCACACTGGATCAGAATCTTGTTGGAGAGAATCCGAACCCGTCAGCAGTTGGTGCTGACCCCATCGCCATACTCACTGGATGTTGGCCTGCGAGCGGGACAATGGTCCTCATGCTGCAATGATTAAGGAAATGTTCAACGTCATGTTGAGCACTGAAGGGCAGAATGTGACTCCACGGCTTGGCTTTGTTCCCCAGCGCGTCGACATTCTGACGAAGTCGAAAGCTGCTATAAATGAAAACGGCGAATGATCCTCTCGTTTCTGCCAGCCACCCAATTCTTGAACGACTGATGGACAACGAAGCTGCTACCAGGATGATCGATGATATGCAGGAACGTTTTCCCGGCCTGACACCAGAGCTGGCTGTTCAGACCATTTTGGTGGAGTCTCTCAAAGCTTGTAAATCGGTGATGGATCTTACCCAGTTGCCGATTGACCCTCGTACTCTCAATCAGCTACGTGATCGTGGCTTGCTCGATCAGGGTGAGTGGGAGCGAGTGATGGCAATGCTAGACCCCACAGTTGCGAATCCAGTCCTTGACAACCCTGCAAAATAAAGAGAACTCTGTGGGCGTCATTCATGAACATTGCCAACTTCCTGTACCGTCAAACTGGGCGAAACATCTACAAGCCTGTTGCCCCAGGAGTTGTTCTTTCGGTGGCGGGATCCGAAACGTCCACACCATTATTGAACATCGATCAGCCAGAGATTGATTCCACAATCCACACGGGCCCTCGCGGTGGTCAATATCGTTTAAATGCAAAGGGCCGAAAAGTATATCTGCGGACTGCTTAAATTGATGCTCTTCGAGCATCAATAATTCTGGCTAATTCCAAGATATAGCCTGCTGTACACCAGCGGCCATGGCTTCTGTTGCGATTTTCAGGATCGGAGCGAATCTCAGCGGTTTCAGCCATCAGTAGGTCAAGTTCGGCTTGCTCGAGCTCATAAAGCTCCTGAAGCTCTACTTCCCTGCCCAGGAGGTGGCTGCGGAACCACTTGCGGATCTGCTCTTGTTCTGGGATTTCATTAGGCATAAATAAGCTGACAAGGTGTTGCGTTTGGCAATCCTACAAATGTCCCTAATCGCTTTGATGTATAGATACGGTAATATTCTTCGACCAATTATTTTAAGAAGTTGCGATGACAGTCTTCTGAGAATAAGCTTAAAGATATCTGGGTTTTTGCCCGCTCATCGGCTTCGGAGGATAGTGCAATGAGTACTTTGGCCTATGGTGATGACTTTGATCCCGCCATTGATTCCAGCTTCTGGCAAGCAATTTCTGGTGGCACAGCAAGCACTTCCTTCAACGGTTCAGATGGCAATGCCCTTGACTTCAGGGGAGATGGTTTCCGGGGGGCTATCTCAAAATCTTTTGATCTGTCGGCCGGAGGATCAATCTCCTTCGATCTGATCATTGGCAACACCAGCAATGGCGGTGAGAATGTTGATAATGGAGAAGAAGTTGTTCTCGAATACACGACAAACGGAGGAGTTAATTACTACAGAATTAATACATACTATAAGGTTGATTATCCTTCGTTCACCACGGTCACCGAGGCGATTCCCTC
>CAJWIC010000066.1 GCA_913040905.1 uncultured Synechococcus sp.
AATGCAGCGAACTCATAATTCGCCTAAGGCGAGTTCGATCCTCGCGACCCCCATGCATTCCAGTTGATGCGTCTGCTCCTACTAGCGTTTCTGCTGGTGCTGCCGGCCTTCTTCGCAGCGGCGGAAGTGGCTCTGCTGCGGTTACGCCCCAGCCGGGTTGAGGTCCTGGTGGAGGAGCGTCAAAGCGGTGCCGTTGCGCTGCAACGACTGCAACGACGACTTCGCCGTGCCCTCACCCTGTCTCAACTGGGCAGTTGTCTCGCTCTCATTGCCCTGGGTTGGGCCGGACGGGGGCTCGGCTTTCAACTCTGGCCCGCGGGCACTCCGGGTGCGGCCTGGTTGGATGTCGTCCTTTTTCTGGCGCTGGTCGTTCTGGCCACGTTGGTGGCGGGTCTGCTGCCCAAGGCCTGGGTGCTGAGTCGACCGGAGCCCGCGGCCCTGAGCCTGAGCCCGATGCTCGAGGTCGTGATGCGTTGTCTGGCTCCCCTGCTCAATCTGCTGGAGGCTGTCGCCGGTCTGATGCTCCGCGTGGTGGGGCTGCGTCCCCAGTGGGATGAACTGGTGCCGGCCTTGTCAGCAGGGGAGCTGGAAACGCTGATTGACGCCGGGCGGGTGACCGGTCTCTTCCCCGACGAGCGCAACATCCTCGAAGGGGTCTTCGCGCTGCGTGACACCCAGGTGCGTGAGGTGATGATTCCCCGCTCCGGAATGGTCACCCTGCCGGTCGATGTGCGGTTCGCCGAGATGATGGAGGCGGTGCACAGCACGCGTCACGCCCGCTTCCCGGTCACGGGTCTTTCGCTCGACGATGTCCGAGGCGTGCTCGATCTGCGCGGCATGGCTGAACCCATCGCTCGCGGTGAACTGACGGCTGATTCGCCGTTGGAGCCCTACCTGCAGCCTGCGGTGCGGGTGCTGGAAACCAGCACCCTGGCCGAGTTGTTGCCCATGATCCGCAGCGGACATCCACTGCTGCTGGTTGTGGACGAGCATGGGGGGACGGAAGGCCTGGTGACCGCGGCGGATCTCACCGGTGAAATCGTTGGCGATGAGCTGCAGGACAGTGACGATGAACCGGAACTGCGGCCTGAGGAGGAACGCCCCGGGTCATGGCTGGCAGCCGGCGAACTGGAGATTTTCGAGCTCAACCGTCAGTTGGAGCTCGATTTGCCTGAGGCGGATGACCACCACACCCTGGCGGGTTTCCTGCTGGAGCGCCTGCAGCACATCCCTTCGCCTGGTGAGGCTCTGCGATTCAACGGATTGCAGTTCGAAATCATGGCGATGGCCGGCCCGCGCATTGAACGCGTGCGCGTCGTGCTGCCCGAGCCGGAGCTGGATTCCGACACGACAGAGGACCGATAACCTTCAACGCAACCAAGATTTCGGCTGATGACCTCCACCCCCATGGATCCGGTGAAGGTGGGGGTGATCGGCATCGGCAACATGGGATGGCACCACGCCCGGGTGCTGAGTTTGCTCCGCGATGCAGAGCTGGTTGGTGTGGCGGACCCCGACGCCGACAGGGGTCGCTTGGCCACCGAACAGTTCGGCTGCCGTTGGTTCGCTGACTACCGCACCATGCTCACCGAGGTGGAGGCGGTCTGCATTGCTGTTCCCACGCTGCTGCATCACCCCGTGGGGATGGCCTGCCTCGAAGCCGGTCTTCATGTCCTGATTGAGAAGCCGATCGCCGCCAGCCAGGACGAAGCCACGGCTCTGATTCAGGCGGCACGGACGGCCGGGCGTCTGCTCCAGGTGGGCCACATCGAACGGTTCAATCCCGCGTTCCGTGAGCTGATCAAAGTTGTGGCCAATGAGGAGGTGGTGGTGCTGGAGGGCCGGCGCCACAGTCCCCATGCGGATCGGGCCAACGATGTTTCCGTGGTCTTGGATCTGATGATCCACGACATCGACCTGGTGCTGGAGCTGGCGCAGTCCCCAGTTGTGCGCTTGGCCGCGGCCGGGGGGCGCAGTGCCGATGGCCCCATCGATTACGTCAATGCAACCCTGGGATTCGAAAACGGTGTGGTGGCCAGCCTGACGGCGAGCAAGATGAGTCACCGCAAGATTCGCAGTCTCAGCGCCCATTGCCGTTCGAGCCTTGTGGAAACAGATTTTCTGAACCACACCCTGCACATTCACCGGCGAGCCCACGAGTGGTATTCCGCGGATCATGGGGAGCTTCTGTACCGGAATGACGGTTTCATCGAGGAGGTGAGCACCACCTCGATCGAACCCCTTTATGCCGAGCTGGAGCACTTCCTCCAGTGCGTGCGAGGCCGCGAGACGCCCGCGGTGGATGGCTTGCAGGCATCGCGAGCGCTCTTGTTGGCGGACCTGATCGAGCAGGCGGTGGAGCATCCCGACATGGGAGTCCCTCTGACACAACCGATCTGACCGTTACCCCACCGTGTTCTGCTCGGTCAGTTCCTTGAGGGCCGCGATCTGCCAGCGGCGGCAGTCTCCGGGCGACGCCGCATAGAACTGCCCCCAGGCCAGGGCTTTGTACTGGCTGTAGTTCTCGTCGGCCAACGAGGGATGGGTCTGCTGCCAACCCACCCGCACAGCGTGTCCGATCACCACGTCCAGGGCGAGATCATCGTCGAACTGCACGTCGGGATTGGCCTCCACGAAGGCCATCAATGACAACAGGCACTCGCTGCAGAGTTGCCGATATTCCGGTGCATTGATCCGGCTGAGCAGATGTTCCACCAACGTGGCGAAATTGCGCTCACCGGCCGTTTTCTCCAGGATCAGGCTGCTGTTCAGACGATTGCGCCGTTCGAGCTTGTCGCCGATCACCAGGCCACGGCAGTGGCGCAGCAAGCTCCAGATTCCGGCGTAGAAATCCCGCGGCACCTTCTGCAATGTGCCCATGCGGATCCGATGCTGAAGCCAGTCGCCGCCGCTCGGGGCCAGCTCCAGCGGGTCGGGCACTTTCCACTGCACACGGCCGCTCACATGGAGTTGCTCTCCCCGTTGCAGGGCCGCTCGGCCGTGGTCCACATCGCTGAGCAGACGGCGCAGGCGATCGCGGATGAGGTGCGGCGATTCACCGCACAGCGCTTCGAAGGCTTCGTCCTGACTCAGCCGCTGTTCGGAAGCCAGTTCAGAGGTGAGCAGCAGCAGCAGTTGGCTCAGCTGCAGCGTGAGACTGCCCTTGAGCAGGTTGGGTTCTCTCCGCGCAATGCTGTCGAGCGCCAGCAGCAGTTCCTGCTCCAGCATCCGTTCCCGGCTGTCGGTGCCGCTGGTGCGGGCAATGCGTTCGGCGATGGCGCCGCTGTCGAGCGGTCGGCCCAGACGTGAGTCGACGGTGTAATTCCGACCCACCACCACCTGCGTCTGACGCATCAGCAGATCGGTGAGGGCGTCCTCCAGTTGGGGGTGCACCATCCCCAGGGCACCGGCACAACGGCGCACCACGTTCCAGTCCTGACAGCGCAGCCCCCGGGCGTAGACCTCTTCCAACAGACGTTTCAGGGTGACCGGTCCCTCCCCGGGACTGACCTCCATGGCGTCGGTGCCGAAACGGCGTTGCAGCAGTTCCAGAACCTCGGCCTGTTCGTGGAGGGATTCACTGGCCCAGAGCCGTGCCCTCAGGGCATCGGTTTCGGTCTCGTCCAGCTCCTGCTCCTGCGCGGCGGTGAGGTCCGCCAGGTCCGTGGCTTCCCGCAGCACCGTTCTGCGGGCTGACGTCTGGGGAATGGATGATTCGAGGTCGGTGCCGTGGCCAGGCAGTTGAAGCCACTGCCCCTGGCTTTGCAACAGCTCAATGGTGTCGAACTGCACGGCAATGCCGTCGATGCTGCCGCTCTTCAGGCGCCTGCCCAGGTGGAGAAACGCCTCCGGGTGGTGCTGGAACGCTTCGGTGTTGATCGGGATCAACAGCAGCGGCAGGCCGGGGCCACGCCAGTGGCGCTGCAGCAGATGCAATTCATCCACCACGCTGTCCACCAGCTGCAGTGGGTCATCAGCCAGATAGCTGACGCTGTCCTCAAGGACGGCGGCTGTGAAGGCCAGATCACGCTTGCCCTGGCGGTAGAAACGGGCTGTGTCCTCCGTTTCGATGCGCTTCAGCGGCAATCCACTGAGCTGAAGTCGAGGGTTGGCTCCAACCTGGCCCAGGCCTGCTCCAAGCGCATCTGAGCAGTGCACGTCGATCGGACCGCGGCGACTGACGGGAAGCCCATCGTTGCGGAGGACTGTCTCGACGCTGGCGTCCTGGACGGCAAAGGCCACCAGCACCGCTTCTGCTCCCAGGGGGGGAGATTGACGCCGATGGCAGGGGTCAAGGTCGGCGGGCGTCACCAGCCCCTCCAGCAGCATCTCCCCCAGCCAGGCCAGGCTCTGGGTCCAGATCAGCGGCAGATTGGTGTTGGCTTGCCGAGGTTGGCTGCCGGGCTGTTGGCGTTCCGCAGCCACCCGTTCATCCGGGACGCGATAGAGCTCGGGGTACAACGCCTCTCCATCCCGTTGCACGGCCAGCCCCTGCAGGCGGCTGTTCCAGCGTCGGGCGTCGTCCCAACGCTCCTCGCAGCAGGCTGTCACCAGCTCGAAGGCCAGAAACAGGGGCCATTCCGATTCGATGCCTTCAAATTCGGCCAGTTCCTCCGGCTCGTAATGCAGTCGGCTGACATCCTCCACAGCGGTCTGGTGTCCGTCGCGGAGGAAGCGTTTGTAGCCATAGGCCCCCCCTAGTTCCCGCCGGATTCGCCGCAGGGTGCGTTGCACCAGATCGGCGTCGTCGACGGCCCAGGCGGGATAGCCCACGACCGAAAGACAGGCACTGTCGGCCTCCTTGCTGGCTGACTCCCGCGGCAGCAGGCTTTCGAGGGCGCGACGCAGCCGCACCAGAGCCCCCTGGGGAATCAGTATCCGGCGGGATCCATCGCCATGGACGCCAAAGAGGTCCAGGCCTTCGAGAGCTTCAAGCGCCGCTTTGGCCATACCGATGGAGCTGGCGTTGCGCTCCGGTAGACCGTGGTTCCCCTTGTCGCCCCGTTCCCAGATGCCGTAGTCGGGCGTCCGATAGGCCCGGGCCACGTAGAACACCAGGTTCTGGATGAAGTCCGCTTCATCACGGCTTTGGACCACGGTGCAGCCGCCCCGCGTCAGCTGGGCCAGCTGCAGCAGAAACAGCGAGGTGGCATCCAGCTGCAGGTGGCCCCAGGCGTCATCGGCAACGACGGGATCGCCGCTGGCACTGTCGTATTTGGCATGAAGCGCGTCCAGCGGATCCAGGCTGTGCTTGAAGCGCTCCACCTTTTCGGCCTGGCGCAACATGGCGCGCATCAGGCCTCGCATCAGGGCGATCACCCGTTGCTCCAGCTCCCAGGCCCGGCTGTCCTGAACACCCCGGTGGCGCCGGATCGCCAGGCTCAGGGCCCAGACGCACTGCACGGAATAGACGCAGTCCCGGACCCAGGCATCGCCGTAGTTGCCATGGATGGTGTGGGCGGTGCTTGCGGGCAGCAGGCCACTCACGGGGTCTTGACGATCCAGGACCACCCGGCTGATCGAGCGATCCAGCCGCTCGATGACGGCATCAATGCTGTGCCGATCGGTCGGGATCTCCGCTGAGGGTTGCACCATGCCCCGCCTGTTCGCCGCCCCTAAATTCTCCACTGCGGACCGGTGCCCATGGATCTTGTGACCACACCGAATGATCGTCGCCGCTTTGAGGTGCTCGGTGTTCCTGTGGATGCCTGTCGAGATGTGGCTGCAGCGGCGATCGGTCTTCAGGCCAGCGGCGGTGGACGCGTGGTGACCCTCAACGCGGAAATGACCATGGCGGCCCGCAGCAACACTGCGTTGGGGCAGGCGATTGCTTCGGCGGAACTGGTGATTCCCGATGGCGCAGGAGTGGTGTGGGCCCTTTCGCGCCAGGGCGTCAAGGTGGTCAAGACGGCGGGGATCGAGCTGGCCTGGACCCTGCTCGGTTATGCGGCTGCCCACGGATGGCGCGTCGCTTTGTTGGGCGCGTCCCCCCAGGTGATGGATATCCTGCGCAGCCGTCTGCCGCAGACTTTTCCCGGCCTGAACCTTGTCCTCGCCGTCGATGGCTATCAGCCCGACCCGGCCTGGTCAGCTGTGGAGGTTGAGTTGGCCGAGCAAGCCCCTGATCTTGTGTTGATCGCCCTGGGAGTCCCTCGCCAGGAAATCTGGTCCAGGGCTCAGCAACCTGGGCGCCCCGGACTCTGGATGGGTGTCGGCGGCAGCTTTGATGTCTGGGCCGGTGTCAAACATCGGGCCCCTGCATGGATGTGTCGCCTGCAGATCGAGTGGCTGTACCGATTGATTCAGGAGCCCAGTCGCTGGCGCAGGATGCTCGTACTCCCTGCCTTCATCTGGGCTGTTGTCCGAAACCGCTGATCAGCGGAAGCCGACGGAGGCCTGCCAAACGAATGCCAGCAATAAGAAGAACACCGGGATCAGGGGCAGGATGTCGATCAGCGGCGAAAAGGCTTGGTAAGCCTCGGGAAGCTGTGCCAGCAGGTCGAGGGTGAAGGCGGCCATCCCTATGTGCTTGAAAAAGGCGTCGGCTGGACGCTACCACGTGTGATGGGCAGGCGAGTCTGGCTCCCAGGGAGCGAAATCCTCTGAAAAACAGCCCTCCCGAATCGCCTGTCCCATCGCGGTGGTGAACCGCACCAGGTGGGTGATGTTGTGCAGGCTGAGCAAGGTGAGTCCGAGGAGTTCCTCGCTGCGGATCAGGTGATTGAGGTAGGCCCGGGTGTGACCGCTGGAGCAGGCCGGGCAAGGGCAGCTTGCATCCAGTGGAGTGTGATCGTGCCGAAACCGGGCGTTGCGCAGATTCCAGCGTTCCCCTCCGACCAAGGCGGTGCCGTGGCGTCCCAGTCGGGTGGGCAGAACACAGTCGAACAGGTCGATTCCATTGGCGACGGCCACGGCCATCTCCCGCAATGTGCCGATGCCCATCAGGTAACGGGGGCGGTCTTCGGGCAGGAGGGGCGTCACATCCCGCACGATCCGGTGCATCTCCTCCACCGGCTCGCCAACGCTGACGCCGCCGACGGCAATCCCAGGAAGGTCGAAGTCGGCGACGGCTCGTGCACTCTCGCGACGCAGATGGGGGAAGCATCCGCCCTGCACGATGCCGAACAGGGCCTGATCTTCACGGGTGTGGGCGTCCACGCAGCGGGCCAGCCAGGCATGGGTGCGCCGGCAGGCATCGATCACATCGTTTT
>CAJWIC010000067.1 GCA_913040905.1 uncultured Synechococcus sp.
TCCTTGCAGCTCTAGGTTCCTCATCGCCAAAGCCCAGCAACGGCTGTACTGGGTGTAGTCAAACGGACGACACTCGTTGTAGAAGTTTCCAAATACATGAGCATCTTTATTCCATATCTTTGAAACCGAAGATGAGAAATGACGCTCCGCGTAATTCTTCTGGTACTGAAACCATTCAGCCAGTTGTGTCCCACAGTTGGCCGGTACCTGCCTTGGCTCGCCTGTCTTTGACTTTCTGACACTGATCTCAGCCACAAGGTGCTCTCGCTTGTCTGAGCTGCTCCTAGGACCCATAGAAACGATGTTCACATCACTCCACCTCAGGCTCTGCAACTCCTTAGGTCTCAACCCAGAGTTTTTACCCGTCATCACAAACGCATAAAAACACCTCCTCCAGTACGGCGATCGGTGGTTGTTGACGCGATCTGAATCGCGGATGAACACATCTCGGATCCATGTGTGAATCTTGCGCCAATCCTCCGAACTGATGGGAGGGTTTGCAGTTAGGTCTTCAGCTCTGACCCGGACAGTCGGCACGAGCTTGAGGGCTGCAACATCAGGCTTGATCTGACGCTGTTTCTTGCACCAGTTCAACCAGTTGGTAATGACCTTGGTTTCGTTCCGCTGATTGACCTTGGTGGTCTCCTTACGAAAGAGCAGGTAATCGTCAAAGGTCCTCTCGGTGATCTCCTGCGTGTAGGTCACGCCCTTCCACTTCAGGTAGGCAGAGACGTGTCGGAGCTTGAACTCCTTCGACGCAAAGGAAGTCTCGGCAATGATTCCGGCGTCGACTCTCCGCCTCTCTTCAGAGAGGAACTCGTCAATCGCTGCATCGACAGTTGCTTTCTTAGTGCGCCGAGTCGGTTTGACCGACACTTGACCGGTCTTTATGAGGTTCTGCGTGGTCCTCATCTCAGACCAGACGTCCATTGCCATCGCAACGGCGTCGGCTTCAGAGAGGGCTTCCTTCAGTCGCCTCTGTCTATAACCACCTGACCCGTCAGGTTCTCGGTAGTACCAAGCCGACTCATCACGCGAATAAGTGATGACCTCAGCCCTGCCATCCAGGACCTTTCGGCGCTCTGCAATCTTTGGCATCAGTCGGCATTAGGCAGTCGCGTCTTAGAGACCTAGACTGGTCAAATGACTGGTCTAGTCCCTTCAAAGGTTCTAGAAAACCTAGTCAGCCACTGCAAGTCACTGTGTGCGGTAGATCCGCTGCAGCAGCCAGAGCGAAAACAACAACCCGATCAGGTGAGCGAACAGCACCTGCGTGTTGCTGAGCACCGACAGCATCTCCAGCGAAGTGATCGCCAGGTTGTCGGCCATGCCGCGTCCACCGATGGCAATCCCCGGGGTCTGCATCGAGGCCTGAACGAACAGGCTGCCGGCCAGGGCCTGATAACCGATCGCCGCAAAGGTGAGCCCCAGAAGATCCGCCAGCAGGCCGCGTTTGATCAGGCGCGCCACTTCGCCGCGACTGGGGCGGGCGCCGCTGTCGATCGCCCGACCACTGCGCACGATCAACCAGCCCTGCCAGAGGCTGTAGAGCAGCACCAGGAACGCCAGCGTCGTCAGGGACAGCCCGGGGCCCAGACCCACAGCACGTTCGGAATTGCGGGCCAGGCTGCCGCCGACGTTGTTGAACAGCAGCACGCCCACCACCACGATGCCGAGCACCACCTGAATCCAGAACCGAATCCAGCCCATGCGACGCACACCGAAGGACAGCTGCTGGAAATCGAAGCGATCCGCCATGGCTGGGGGGTCAGTCGTTCAAACTTGCCACCAATGTGCATCGCACGCATCCCGCGTTGATCCCCCTCTGTTCACCACAGGACGCTCGCAGGCCGACGGCTCTGGCCCTCGGAAGTTTTGATGGTCTGCACGCTGGCCATCGCCGTGTGATCGGCCAGGCCATCGACGGAGCGGCAGCGGTGCCGACGGTGGTGAGCTTCTGGCCCCACCCAAGAGAGGTGCTGTTCGGTGAAGCCCGGTTGCGGCTCGACCTGCCCAGCGAAAAGCTGAAGCTGCTTCAGCCACTGGGCATCGAGCAACTCGTGCTGGTGCCCTTCACCAGGGAACTGTCTCGGCTGAGTGCTGAAGAGTTTGTCAACACCGTGCTGCTGGACACGCTGCAAGCCCAGCGGATTGCCGTGGGAGCCAACTTCCGCTTCGGCAACAACCGCAGCGGTGACGCTGACGTGCTCCAACGGGTGGCCGCAGCCCGGGGGGTGGAGGTGCTGGTGACGGAGATCGTGGAAGACGGCAATGGACGGATGAGCAGCAGCCGGATTCGCGCTGCCCTCGAACGCGGTGATCTGGACACCGCCAAGACCCTTCTCGAACGCCCTTATCGCTTCCAGGGACGGGTGGTGCGTGGCCGTGGTCTGGGACGAGAGCTGGGCTGGCCCACCGCCAACCTGCAGGTGGATGGCCGTAAGTTCCTGCCGGCACTGGGGGTCTATGCCGCCTGGGCCTGGGTGGACGGCAGTGATCAGCCCCTGGCGGCTGTCATGAATCTGGGTCCGCAACCGACCGTTGATCCCACCTCACCCTCGGCAGTGGAGGTGCACCTGCTGGACCGCAGCATGGAACTGGAGGGCCGACAGCTGATGGTGGAACCCGTGCAGCGGCTACGGGGCCAGCAGCGGTTCAGCGGCCTGGAGGAACTCAGTGCCCAGATCGGCCGGGATGCCGATCAGGCCCGGTCATTGCTGTCGGTTCAAACCGGCGTTGGGTAAGCGTTGGCCAGCCCCCAGACGATGAAAACGCCGATCCCCCCAAGCAACACAATGCCCCAAACAAGGACGTGCATGGGACTATCAGAACCACCGTTCTCCATGACTCAAAGGAGTGCGATCCTCCAAAGGGTGCCACGAATCTGATGGGTTGCGAGTCGTCCTTGGATCCCCGTGTGGCAAGGCTGATTGACGCCAACCTCGACCGATCCCGCGAAGGGCTGCGGGTGGTGGAGGACTGGTGCCGTTTCGGCCTAGGACGGGAGGATCTGGTGATCTCTCTCAAGGACTGGCGCCAACGTCTCGGCAAGCTGCATCAGGAGCGCTACAAGCAAGCCCGCTCCACCGTCACCGACCCTGGAGCTGGGCTTGAGCATCCAGCCCAGCTGGACCGTCACAGCCCGCGCCAGGTGGTGGAAGCCAACTGCGGCCGGGTGCAGGAAGCTCTGCGGGTGCTGGAGGAGTACGGGCGCAGCGTCGACCCGCTGCTGGCTTCCGAAGCCGCCGCTATCCGCTACGGCCTCTACGACCTGGAGGTCACCTGCCTGAAAGCCACGGGCGGCAACAACCGCCGCAACCGGCTACGGGATTGCCAGCTCTGCCTGATCACCACGCCATGCCCCGATCTGATCGATCGTGTGACGGCAGCCCTGCGCAGTGGCGTGGCCATGGTTCAGCACCGCTGCAAATCCGGAAGCGACCGGGAACGACTGGAGGAAGCCAGGACCCTGGCAGCCCTCTGCCAGCACCACGGAGCCTTGTTGATCATCAACGACCGCATTGATCTGGCCCTGGCCGTGGATGCCGACGGCGTGCATCTGGGGCAGGACGACCTGCCCACGGACGTGGCCCGTGGCTTGATCGGACCCGAGCGTCTGCTCGGCCGCAGCACCCATTCTCTGGACCAGGTGGCGCAGGCGAACCGAGAGGACTGTGACTACCTCGGCCTTGGTCCCGTCAACACCACCGCGGTGAAGCCGGAGCGTCCAGCCATCGGGGCTGCCCTGGTGGGCGAAGCCCTGGCCATCGCCCAGAAGCCGGTGTTCGCCATCGGTGGCATCACCCAGACCAACCTGTCCCAACTCACAGCCATGGGATGCCGGCGCGTGGCTGTGATCGGGGCGATCATGGGGGCCGACAATCCCGAAAAGGCCAGTCAGAACCTGCTGAGCAGCCTGTTGCGCCCGACCCCTTGATCCATGGCCCTGAAGCTCACCGTCAATGGCGAAGTCCGCTGCCTCGCCCCCGAGCCGATCCCCTCCACCCTGGAAACGGTGATCTCCGCCCTGGGCCATAACCCCCAGCTGGTGGTGGCGGAGCACAACGGTGTGATCGCCCCGCGAAGTCAGTGGGGCAGCACAACAGTGGGTGAAGGCGACAACCTGGAGATTGTCACCATCGTTGGAGGTGGTTCCTAGAGTCAGAAAAGCTTGACGTTGCCGTTGTGACCGTTCGGAACCAACGCTGGACTCGAAGGTTGCTCGCGGCAGTGCTGCTGCCGCTGATGGTGATCAGCCTCGGCCTGATCACACCGGAACCTGCCGACGCAGCCCGCGGTGGCCGAATGGGCGGCGGCAGTTTCCGGGCCCCATCGATGCCCCGCAGTCGCAGCTATAGCGGTGGTGGCTATGGAGGCGGTGGCTATGGCGGGGGCTATCGCGGTGGTGGCTTCGGTTTTCCGTTCATCATCCCGATCTTCGGCTTCGGCGGTGGTGGCCTCTTCGGTCTGCTGATCCTGATGGCCGTGGCTGGTGTTCTTGTGAACGCCTTCCGCGGTGGCGGTGGTGCCCCTGCCATCGGCGGCGGTTCGCCGATGCCTGCGGTTCCCAGCAAGGTGAACATGATTCAGGTGCAGGTGGGCATGCTGGCCAGCGCCAAGTCGCTGCAGGAGGATTTGCGCCGACTGGCAGCCTCCTCCGATACCTCAAGTTCCAGCGGCCTGCAGCGGCTGTTGCAGGAATCCACCCTTGCACTGCTACGCCAGCCTGAGCTTTGGGTCTACGCCAACGCCGAAAGCGGCAGTGTGCCCTTCAGCAGTGCGGAATCCACGTTCAATCGCCTGTCGATGAACGAGCGCAGCAAGTTGGATGCGGAGCTCACCAGCAACGTCGGCGGCCAGAGCATCAGCAGCGCCGCCGCCAGCGTTGGTGATGCGGACGCCACCAATGAATTCATCGTGGTCACCCTGCTGGTGGCCTCCACCGCAACGGCCAGCCTCAAAGGAGCCGGCACCGGTGAAGATCTGCGCCAGACGCTGCGCATCCTCGGCTCAACGGCCTCCAGTGAACTGATGGCCCTTGAAGTGATCTGGCAACCGGAAGGTCGTGGCGACGTGCTCAGCGCTGAGGAACTTCTCACTGCCTACCCGAACCTTCAGCACCTCTGAGGATCTGAAGATTTTCTTCCGCGGATCAGGCGAAAGATAAGCACTTTTTCTCAGGATCAAGACCTATTTTTCATTTACCTCTGTTCGACCAATTCATTGGCTCCTGATCCACGCGCGATGGAATGGCAACGGGATGGGGAGCTCTCGCGATCCGATTGGAGTGCGCTGTTGAGCGCCCTGCAGCAGGGGGAAACAGAACACAACTTCGCTGAATTGCAACGTCTTGGAGAGGTCAGCATCAGCCGGGCCGGCTGATCGCTAACGCCCCCGCAGGATCCGCAACGCCGCCATCGCGGCGCCATAGCCGTTATCGATATTGACCACGGTCAACCCCGGCGCACAACTGGCCAGCATTCCCTCGAGGGCGGTTCTGCCTCCCGCGCTGATGCCGTACCCCACCGACACCGGCACAGCGATGATCGGCTGCGGCACAAGGCCAGCCAGCACCGTCGGCAGCGCACCTTCCATACCGGCGCAGGCGATCAGCACAGCGGCAGACTCCAGCTTGGGGAGTTGGTCCAGCAGACGGTGCAGCCCCGCGACCCCCACATCCATCAGCGGATCCACGCCAATGCCATGGCAACGCAGAGCCAGGGTCACCTCAGCCACCACGCGGCGGTCGCTGCTGCCACCACTGAGCACCGCCACCGGCGCTGGACCCGGCGGCAGGGATGGCAGTTCGCCAAGGGTCAGACAGCGGGCATCGGCATGAACCACCACAGCCGGTAGGGCTGCCAACACTGCATCGGCCTTCTCTGGCGACACGCGGGTCACCAACCCCAGTTCATCAGCGGCCGCAAACCGCTGGAGGATCGCAATGATCTGCTCAGCGGTCTTGTGCTCGCCCCAGACGGCCTCCACCATGCCGAGCCGCTGCCGTCGCTTCAGATCCAGACGGGCGTCGATCATCGAGACGGCAGCGCCTGGGAGCGGAGTTCACCTTCGGCCAGCAAGGGGAACAACGGTGCTGCACCTGGATCCCGGTTCAAGGCCTGATTGACCCGAGCCTCGAAGACCTCCTGCACCCGCTGCACCTCCTCGGAGGGGATCGCCTTCCACTGCTCTCGGCTGCTCCAACGGATCAGCAGCAGGCCCTCCTCTCGCTCTGGATCCCAGAACAACTCACGCCCCTCAAATCCCGGCTGCTGCTCCAACCAGGGCTGCCAACTGCTGGCCTCGGCCTGCAGCCAGAGTTCACGATGGGATGCCGGCACCGCCAGTCGCAACTGTTCAATCACCCCCTGCTCCGCCATGACCGGTGCTGCAACGCTGAGCAGCATGGCCAGAAGCAGTGCGATGGCGCGACTCACGGCTGGCCCAGCAGCACAACGGCCTGACAGCTGATGCCCTCCTCCCGGCCCTCCGGTCCCAGCCGTTCGTTGGTGGTGGCCTTCACGCCGACGTTGTCAGCGGCGAGACCGATACGGGATGCGATGTTGCCGCGCATCGCCTCGATGTGGGGCTTCAGCTTGGGCCGCTCGGCGATCACCACCGCATCGACGTTCACCACCTGCCAGCCCCGTTGGCTTACCAACGCCACCACCTGTTCCAGCAGCTGAAGGCTGTCAGCCCCTTTCCATTGCGGATCCGTCGGCGGGAAGTACTTGCCGATGTCCCCAAGCGACAACGCACCAAGCAGGGCATCCATCACCGCATGCACGAGCACATCGGCGTCGCTGTGGCCATCAAGACCCAGGCCATCGGGATGGTCCAGGGTCACCCCACCAAGGATCAGCGGTCTGCCCCGCACCAACCGGTGGATGTCGTAGCCGTTACCGATCCGCATCTGCATGGCCGCTCCTGCGTCATCGCTCGCCATTCTCCAGCGGGCGTAGAGATCCGGTCGACGCTGCCGCGTGCGTTGTTCCCGCTGCTGCTGCCGCCAGGCCTCGATAGCGGCATGGTTTCCACCCCGCAATACCTCCGGCACCACCATGCCCTGAAACTCCGCCGGTCGGGTGTAGTGGGGATGCTCCAGCAACAGCGCGCTGTG
>CAJWIC010000068.1 GCA_913040905.1 uncultured Synechococcus sp.
CCGGCGTCAGCAGAAGGTCGATCCGGCTGCGCTTGTTGGTGCCGTAGGCCACTTCGGCGCGGATCTCCGCAATGGGGCCGAGTTGGGCCTCCAGGCATCCCGCTTCGATCGTGGCGCGAATCAGGCGGTTTGGCAGAGCTGTGTTGATGCCCACCCAGCAGGGCTGGCCATCGGCGCCTGGCACTTCGGCTTGTTCCCAGGTCCAGGCCAGCTTCCGTTTCGGAGACGGCGCATGGCGCAGACGAACCCGTTGGCCAGGGATCAAGACCCCGGTCATCGGACCGGTGTTGGCGCAGTGGGCAGTGATCACTTCACCACTGCTGAGTTCCACATCCGCCAGAAAGCGCTTGTAGCGCTTGATCAGAACGCCCTCTTCGAGCGCTTCGAAGCTGAGCAGGGCGTTGCCGGGGGTCGTGCAGCCGGTCATGGCTCTAGCCAAGGAGTGCCCATGCTCTCGTGTGCTCCCCCCCACAATGCGGCCATCGTCTGAGGTCCGAATGGCGCGTTCACTCAAGGGCATCGCCCTGGTGGTGACCCTGGGCACGCTGCTCAGCAAGGTGGGAGGGCTGGTGCGTCAGCTGGTGATTGCGGCCGCCTTCGGTGTCGGCGCGGCCTACGACGCCTACAACTACGCCTATGTCCTGCCTGGCTTTCTGCTGATCCTGCTTGGTGGGATCAACGGCCCCTTCCACAGCGCCATGGTCAGCGTGCTGAGCCGTCGTCCCCGGGCTGAAGGGGCTCACATCCTTGCGGCGCTGAACACCAGCGTCAGTGCTCTGTTGCTGCTGGTCACGCTGCTGCTGGTGCTGGCGGCGGATCCCTTGATCACATTGGTGGGGCCGGGGTTGAGCCCGGAGCTCCATGCCATCGCCACGGTGCAATTGCAGGTGATGGCGCCGATGGCTCTGCTGGCGGGTCTGATCGGCCTCGGTTTCGGATCCCTGAACGCTGCCGATGAGTTCTGGATCCCGGCGATCTCGCCGTTGATGTCCAGTGTTGCCCTGATCCTGGGTGTCGGACTGCTCTGGTGGCAGTTGGGAAGTGGAATCACGTTGCCGACTGCGGCGATGAGCGGTGGCGTTGTCCTGGCGCTGGCCACGCTGGTGGGGGCCTTGCTGCAGTGGCTGATTCAGCTGCCGGCGTTGATCCGTCAGGGTCTGGCCCGGTTTCAACTGGTTTGGGATTGGCGCCATCCCGGCGTGCGGGAGGTCTGGCAGGTGATGGGGCCCGCAACGTTGTCCTCCGGGATGCTGCAGATCAATGTGTTCACCGATCTGTTCTTTGCGTCCGGGATCGCAGGTGCTGCAGCCGGTCTGGGCTACGCCAATCTGCTGGTGCAGACACCGCTGGGGTTGATCTCCAATGCCCTGTTGGTGCCGTTGTTGCCGACCTTCGCCCGCCTGACGGCGGTTGAGGATCGCCCCCAGCTGGTGGAACGCATTCGTCAGGGTCTGATGCTGTCGACGGCGTCGATGATTCCTCTGGGGGGGCTGTTCATCGCTCTGGGTGCGCCGATCGTGGCGCTTGTCTACGAACGCGGAGCGTTTGATGCCGCTGCGGCCCAGCTGGTCACTGGCCTGTTGATGGCCTACGGCCTTGGGATGCCGGTTTATCTCGGCCGGGACGTGCTGGTGCGCGTCTTCTACGCCCTTGGAGATGGCACCACACCGTTTCGGTTTTCACTGGCGGGGATCGGCCTCAATGTGATCTTCGACTGGTTGCTGGTGGGTGGCCCGTCTCCCTGGGGCAACCAGTCGCCGTTCGATTTCGGAGCGCCCGGCCTCGTGCTGGCCACTGTGTTGATCAATGCACTCACCTGTCTGGGTCTGCTGCTTGCCCTGCGCAGGCGTCTTCAGGGATTGCCGTTGCGCCGCTGGGGGCGTGATGTCGCATGCCTGACTCTGGCGGGCTGGATCGCAGCTGCTTTGGCCTGGGCCGTACTGGGCTGGTTCAGCTGGCCCCAGGGACCGATCGGTCTGGTTCTGCAGATTGCCGTGCCTGGCTCGATTGGACTGTTTGTGTACGGCCTGGTGGGCACCGCCTTTGGCATCGCCGAGGTTCAGCGGATTGCAGCAGTGGTCGGGCGCAAGCTCAGGCGTCGATGAGCCGCACGTCCCGCTCCTCGCGCACCTGAATCGGCAGTTCAAGCTGCTGACGCCCCACGAGTTGAGGCCCCTGCACCGACACGATTCGCGCTTCGATGCCGAACTCCTTGAAGGCCGTCTCCAACTCCTGAATCAACGCTTTCTCCACCTGAGCTTCCGGGTCCACAACCCGTCCGATCAACCGTTCTCCGAGCCGGCCAATCCGCTGACGCACCACCTCGCGTGCGTTGGTGACTTCGATGATCAGCACACCATCGCCCTCGCCTGGCCGCAACCTTATCGGCAGTAGGACTCGAGGATCTCTTCCAGTTCACGAAGCTGTGCCGGAGGCATCAGGCGCGCGAGCGGCAACTGGCTGGCTCCACCAGCGACGGGAACCGCCACGGCCTCCAGGGATTTTCGGGCGGCCACCGCGGCCCCCTGGTCCATCAGGGCACTGCATTCAATGGCGAGGGGTTGGGCCAGGCCTGCATCCCCGAGATACAGATGCCAGCCCGAAACCTGGATGTACAGGCGATCAGCCAGGGTTGACTGCAGCTCCTGCAGATCGGCAGCCGGAAGAGACATCCGCGTTGGTGGCATGTCCTCCCATGCTGCCGTCATTCCTCTGGTTCAACCGGTCCAGGCCGCTGCACCAGCACAGAGATCAACTGAACCAGCAGGACGCCGAACCAGATTCCAGTGATCCAGAGCAGTCGATCGGCGGGAAAGGGCTGACGCATTTCCTGAACAAACCAGGCGCCGCTGTTGACGGCTGCAAACACGCCTGCGTGCAGACAGAGATTCACGATCCGCTCGAAGTGGCGGTAGGTCGGATCAGTTGGGTCTGCAGGCCCGTACCAGCGGATCGGCATCTCGACGATGAACACAGGTCTGTTCTGATCCTGCCGCGTGTGTGCTCCAGTTGACGACGGGACCCTCGATGGGGTCTGATGGATTCACGCCAGCGCTTGTAGCTCAGCGGATTAGAGCATCTGACTACGGATCAGAGGGTCGGGAGTTCGAATCTCTCCAGGCGCGCTTGAAAACTGCCCTTCGGGGCAGTTTTTTTTTGCCACCGTTCGTTGTTCAACATTCCTTTCGAAACGGTTTCTTACGATCAGCTCACGACAACGCCTGGGCGTCATGAGCGATTCCTCTGCTTCTTCAATCAACAACGGTCTCTCGGCAGCGGATCCCGCGATCGCAGCCCTGATTGAGAAGGAGCAGCAGCGCCAGGAAACCCATCTGGAGCTGATCGCCAGCGAAAACTTTGCCTCCCGGGCCGTGATGGAAGCCCAGGGTTCGGTTCTCACCAACAAGTACGCCGAAGGGCTCCCCAGCAAGCGCTACTACGGCGGTTGCGAGCACGTCGATGCCATTGAGGAACTGGCGATTGAACGGGCCAAGGAACTCTTCGGTGCTGCCTGGGCGAATGTGCAGCCCCACAGCGGCGCCCAGGCCAATTTCGCTGTCTTTCTGGCGCTGCTTCAGCCCGGCGACACGATCATGGGCCTGGACCTCTCCCATGGCGGCCACCTGACCCACGGTTCGCCGGTGAATGTGAGCGGCAAGTGGTTCAACGTGGTCCAGTACGGCGTTGATCGGGAATCCCAGCGGCTGGACATGGATGCCATCCGACAGCTGGCTCTGGAGCACAAACCAAAGCTGATTGTCTGTGGCTACTCGGCTTACCCCCGCACCATTGATTTCGCTGCCTTCCGCGCGATTGCCGATGAGGTGGGTGCCTTCCTGCTGGCGGATATGGCGCATATCGCTGGCCTGGTGGCGGCAGGTGTTCATCCCAGCCCGGTTCCCCACTGCGATGTGGTGACCACCACCACCCATAAGACCCTGCGGGGACCACGCGGTGGTCTGATCCTTTGCCGTGATGCCGACTTCGCCAAGAAATTCGACAAGGCCGTGTTCCCCGGCAGTCAGGGCGGCCCCCTGGAACATGTCATCGCCGCCAAGGCGGTGGCCTTCGGCGAGGCGCTGCAACCAGCCTTCAAGACCTACAGCCAGCAGGTGGTGGCGAATGCAGCCGCTTTGGCTGAGCGCTTGATCGCCCGTGGGATTGATGTTGTCAGCGGTGGCACCGACAACCACGTTGTTCTTTTGGATCTCCGCTCCGTCGGCATGACCGGCAAGGTGGCTGATCTGCTGGTGAGCGATGTTCACATCACCGCCAACAAGAACACGGTGCCGTTCGATCCCGAATCCCCCTTCGTCACCAGTGGTCTGCGTCTCGGTACCGCAGCACTGACCACCCGGGGTTTTGATGCCGATGCCTTCCGCGAGGTGGCGGATGTCATTGCTGACCGCCTGCTGAATCCAGAGGACGATGCCGTTCAGCAGCAGTGCCTGCGGCGGGTTGAGGCGCTTTGCCAACGCTTCCCCCTGTATGCCGTTGCGCGTCAGCCGGCGCTTGCCTGACTGGACCAGCTCCCGGTGGATACCGGGGTTCACTCTCCCTAGGATTCAGCCAACTTCTTCCCTGAAAAGGGTTGTTCTGCACCAGGAGCCTGCGTGTCCCTCGCTGCCAGCCCCTTAGTGGTTGCCACGCTGAGTTTCGTGCTGGCGGCTGGGGTCACGATGGTGTTGGTGCCCGTCGTCCGCGCCCTGGGACTTCGGTTTGAGCTCATCGACCAGCCGGACTCCCGCAAGCAACACAACGCCCCCATGGTGCGGTTGGGTGGCATTGCAATGGTGGCGGGCTTCGGCCTCTCGCTGACTGTGATCTGGCTGCTCGGTGGCTTCGGTCTGCTCGCTCCGGCACGGGATCAGCTGATCTGGAGCACGCTGGCGGGGTCGCTCTGCTTTTTTCTGATCGGCCTCGCCGACGATCTGTTTGATCTCTCACCGTGGCCCCGCTTGGCGGGACAGTTCGCCGTGGCCAGTGTTGTCTGGAGCCAGGGCGTTCGCATTGGAGCGATTGATCTGCCCTGGGTGAACGGTTCCAGCTCAGCGATCGTCCTCAGCGATGGCCTCAGCCTTCTGGCGACGCTGATCTGGTTGGTCGGCATCACCAATGCCATCAACTGGCTGGATGGACTGGATGGTCTGGCAGCCGGTGTCGCCGGCATCGCCGCTGTTGGCCTGATCTCGGTGAGCTTTTCCCTGCACCAGGTTGCGGCTGGTTTCCTTGCGGCCGCCCTCGCTGGATGCTGTCTGGGCTTTCTTCGCCACAACTTCAACCCCGCCCGCATCTTCATGGGCGACGGCGGTTCCTATTTCCTCGGCTTCACACTGGCGGCGGTCAGCATCGTCGGTCCCGCCAAGGGACTGACCACGGTCAGTCTGCTGCTGCCGTTGCTGATCCTCTCGCTGCCGCTGGCCGACATGTCAGCGGTGATCATGGGTCGTCTGCGGGAGGGTCGTTCCCCCTTTTATCCCGATCGACGGCATCTGCATCACCGGTTGCTGCGTGCCGGCTTCAGCCATCGCCGCACCGTGTTGCTGATTTACGTGTTCACCCAGTGGCTGGCTTCCCTGGCCCTGGTGGTGGCGAATGCTGAAATGCGCTTTCTCTGGTTGGCCCTGGCCACTGCGATCCTGGTGGCCACGGTGGTGATCAGCCGTCGCCAGCTTCAGACCGAGCGAGCTCTCACCCAGACATCACCAGCTCCAGCGGCCAGCATCACCTCCTGCTCCGAACGCCATGGCTGAAGCCGGTGTCGAAATTCTCTGCGTCGGCACGGAGCTGCTTCTGGGAGACATTCTCAACGGCAATGCCCGTTGGATTGCCGAACGACTGGCGGCCCTCGGACTCCCCCATTACCGCCAGGCCGTGGTCGGTGATAACCGCCAACGGTTGGCTGCAGCAGCCCGGGAGGCGAGTCGGCGCTGTCGTGTTCTGATCACCACCGGTGGTCTTGGTCCTACACCGGATGACCTCACCACCGAATCCCTGGCAGCGGCATTCGAGACGCCTCTGGAGGAACGTCCGGAGCTGTGGGAGGAGATTCAGGCCAAGCTTTCGGCAGGGGGTCGAGCGGTGGCGCCAAGCAATCGCCGTCAGGCCTTCCTCCCTCGTGGTGCGGATGTGTTGCCCAATCCGCTGGGCTCGGCCCCCGGCATGATCTGGTCCCCCCTGCCGGATTTCACCATCCTCACCTTCCCGGGCGTGCCCTCGGAGATGCGGGCGATGTTCGAGGCCACAGCGGAACCATGGCTTCGGGATCACGGAGGAGCCACAGGGGTGTTCATGAGCCGTCTGCTGCGTTTCAGCGGCATCGGTGAATCCAACCTGGCTGAGCAGGTGGCTGATCTGCTCGAGTCGGAGAATCCAACGGTGGCGCCCTACGCCTCCCTTGGAGACGTCAAGCTCAGGCTCACGGCCTGTGGCAGCTCGGCCGATGCAGCAGAGGCGCTGTTGGATCCGATGGAGGCCGAATTGCGCCGTCGCACCGGTCAGCATTGCTACGGCACCAACGACGACAGCCTGGCCTCAGTGGTGCTGTCGTTGCTGCAGCGGTCGGGTCAGACCCTCGCGGTGGCAGAGTCCTGCACCGGTGGCGGTCTCGGTGCTGCGTTGACGGCTGTTCCCGGTTCATCGGCTGTGTTCGCTGGTGGGGTGATCGCGTACAGCAATGCGGTGAAGCAGCAGCTGCTCGATGTCCCTTCCGACCTGCTTGAGCGCCATGGAGCTGTCTCTGATCCGGTGGTGGCGGCCATGGCCGAGGGGGTTCAGCGGCGGCTGGGGACGGATTGGTCGATCGCGGTGAGCGGTATTGCCGGGCCCGGTGGTGGAACCGACGCGAAGCCGGTCGGGCTGGTGCATCTGGCGGTCTGTGGTCCCGACGGTTGTGTGGCGACTGCCGAACGGTTCGGCGACAGGCGCGGGCGGGGGGCTGTCCAGCAGCTCACGGTGATTCGTGCTTTGGATCGCCTGAGACGACGCCTGCTGGCCCAGTCGTAGGGTCAACGGTCCCTGCAGCAGAGCGGCTTGAGTTCCGGCACCCTCTACGACAAGGTGTGGGACCTGCATCGGGTGGCGGAG
>CAJWIC010000069.1 GCA_913040905.1 uncultured Synechococcus sp.
ATACTCATCCCAGAGCTTACATTTTTCATTTGCTACAGCGATAGCCCATTGAGGGTATAAAGCTTTATCAGCGAGAGCAAAAGTAGGGCTGGAACATATAAGGATTACTCCCAAGACACATCTTTTGGTAAGACCAAGAACTAAAATGAATGGCCGAATACATTTCAAAGAAGATAGATAAATCACTCCTCAGCCTCAATGAATAGACTCTTTATAACATAGATACCCCCCTTTTTTCAATGATTTTAACAAGAAGCGATACTTATTATCAGTGCCAACCAGGCGAGGCAATGAAATTCACCACAAATCCTAATTCTGCCAAGAGGGAATTTGCATCGTAACTCACCTCATCTTGCAGCATAGGTATTGCCTGAAACTTGATATTTCAGGACAGAGCTTATTATCAAGAAAACAGCTAAAAAATATACAAATGGAGAGATAGATTAAGCTGAAAAGAATATTTTCAAAAAGGCCAGGCAGAGGAATGAGGTCAACGAATAGAGCAGATATATTCAAGAAAGACTGGATATTGCCATGATCAGCAATCGATTTATTTCAAGAAGACCCATTAATTCACGACAATGGGATTTAGTACGAAGAAAATTAAATCTCTCATCAGGCAAAGTACCTTTTATTCAATCGTGCAGAGTGAGCTGGTCTTGTTTTTCCGAACAGGTCCCATCGTTAACCTCTGAGGCGGGGTAACGCCCCTGAAATGGGGGCTCCCACCCATGAGCAAGCGCCGCACCCATCGTCCCGAATTCAAGTCCCGAGTCGCCAACGCGACGATCAGTGGCCGCAAGACGATCCAGGAGATCGTCGCCGATCACATCATCCACCCGATTCAGGTGAATCAGTGGAAGAAGCAGCTGCTGGATGGTGGCAGTGAGCTGTTGACGCGAGGCAAGAAAAGCAAGGACAAGGAGGAGGGCCAGGCCAAGGAAGCTGAACTGTTCCAACAGATCGGCAAGCTCCAGATGGAATTGGAGTGGCTGAAAAAATCTCAGCTGCTTTGACGCCCATGAACTGCGCAAGCTGGTCGATTCAGACCACCCTGAGCTCAGGATCAGCCGCCAATGTGCGCTGCTGGCCCTACCGCGACAGCGCGTTGCCGGCGGTCTAACCCTCATTCAGGCATGCCGGCTATCCCGCGCTGTAGCAAGTTGATCCTGAAGTCCGTTAGCGCGTCGTCCAAACGCGGTGCAACCTCAGGATGAATCTTCCGTTGAACCACGTATTGACCCACTCGCGCAGCACAAGCACCTGCCAGCTGTCTTGAATCACCTTGAACGTCAGCTCGGCTTTGCACTCACCCTGGTGCACAACCCGCTGAAAACCCGTTTGATTGACCAAAAGGCATCGTTCGGTCGCCAACCCACTTGCGCGTGCGTCTTGTGCAGCAGCGCTAGGGACTACGGGATCGTCTCAACTCCCCGGATCACATTCCTCGCCATGCCTTCAAAACTGATTGTTCTCGCCGCCAGCAACGGCGAAAACCTCAAACTGGCTCAACGCTTTGCGGAGAAAGCCAGGGCCCTGGGCCACACGGCTGATGTGCTGGATCTCACCACAGTGGAGCTGCCGGTGTTCACCCCACGTGCTCAGGCGAAGGGAACACCCCACGCCATATCAGCGCTCGAGCAGCAGCTGATGGCCGCCCAACGCTGGGTGATCTGCGCACCCGAATACAACGGTTCGATCCCCCCCGTACTCACCAATGCCATCGCCTGGCTCTCGGTGACAGGCGACGACTTCCGAGCCCTGTTCAACGGTCGGCCCATCGCCATGGCCACCTTCTCCGGTGGTGGCGGCATGGAACTGCTGGTGTCGCTGCGCATCCAGCTCACCCACCTCGGGGCTCAGGTGGTGGGGCGTCAGCTGCTGAGCAACCACGCCAAACCAGCGCAGGAGGACAGCATCAGTGACCTGGTGCAGCGGCTTCTGCAGATGCAACCCCTCCAACTGTGAGCGCCCCATGCCACCGACGCCCACCGCCAACACGCCAACCCTGATCCTGCGACCCGCAGACCAGCGATTCCATAGCAAGCGCGACTGGCTGGATTCCAGGCACACCTTTTCATTTGCCGGCCATCACGACCCCAAATGGATGGGCTTCGGGCCGCTGCTGGTGATCAACGACGACACCATTGCTGCAGGGCAGGGGTTTGGCATCCACCCGCACCGCGACATGGAGATCATCACGGTGATGGTGGACGGTCAGATCAACCACCAGGACTCCATGGGGCATTCAGAGGTGCTGCGCGCTGGTGAAGTGCAGCGCATGAGCGCCGGCACCGGCATCGTGCACAGCGAGATCAACAGGGGTGACACGCCCTGTCGCCTTCTGCAGATCTGGATTGCACCCCTCCACAAAGATCTTGAGCCGTCCTACGAGCAACGCCACATCGAGATCGACCAACACTGGACACCGCTGTTGCACCCAGACCAGAGCGAGGGCGCCATGGCCATCGATCGACCGGTTCGCCTCTGGCGGGCACAACCCAATCAGGGTCAGCTGCTGACCCTGCCCCGGCAGGGTGGGGACACCCACTGGCTCCAGCTGATCAACGGCTCCGTCCAGCTGGATGGGGTCGATGGGGATGCCCCTGACGCGCTTCAGGCCGGCGATGGGCTGGGACTGCGAAACCAACGCAACTGGGCCCTGACCGGACAAGCCGACCACACCGACCTGCTGTTGTTCAGCCTGGCCTGAACCACCACATGTGGTGAGAGGTTCCACAGGGGGGCAGTATCCCTTGATACGTTTTGATGTCGTTCAGGCCACTTTGCTTGCCGTGCAATGGATCTCAACGACTACAGACTCAAGAAACGCGCCTGAGCTGAAGGGGGGAATGCCGCAATCCCGAAGAGATTCGGGCAATGCGGGGCACACCAGATCTGGGGCCTTCAAATGACAGGGTCACAACAACCGATTCCCTCGAGCGATGGGATTCCCAATGAGCCATGAGGCCGTGGTGCGTTACCGCGGCTACCTTCTGCTACCTCAGATCAATCAGAGCTGGTTGGTGAGGCCGGAACGCAGTCCAATGAAGCTGCTCCCCTTTCGAACACCAACCTGCTCGCTGGCCGATGTAAAAGCTCTTTTGGACTTGAGACTGTCGTAGGAACGATCGGAGACCCGGGTGGCCTGATTCAGGCCGCCGCCGGGGGCGGCGTGGGATCACCGAGGGGTTGGAACGGAATCACCAGCGTGGCCCAGTGATCGGGACGCTGGGGCCGAGGGCGACGCGACTGGCGCACACCGAAGGGAACGCGGAGCACATTCGTGCCTTCAATCGGCAGGGTGTGACCACGGTTCAGCGCCGACTGGAGGCCTTCAGGCAGCTGAGGGAGATCAGGGCCTTGTGGTGACAAGCCGGATTTGTTGATGTCATTCCGATCCATGGTGTCCCCCGACAGACGAATCAGTTGCCGAAAAGTTTGATTGAGGCTGAGCAAACAACCGACCAAATCAAACCATCTTTTCGGTTTTCAGTGAAAATTTACACGCTGTTGTTCGATCACACCAGCCCCCAATGGCAAAAGCTGCTCAAGCAGCAACAGCGACGGCCACCTCTTCCACACTTGGGCAAGTACAAATCAGGTTGCGATCGCCGTAGGCGTTGTCGATCCGAGCCACCGCCGGCCACACCTTGCTCTGCTGCAGATCAGGCAACGGAAATGCCGCTTGCTGACGGCTGTAGGGACGATCCCAGTCCTCGGCCATCACCGCAGCCATCGTGTGAGGAGCTCGTTTCAAGGGGTTATTGCTGGCATCAATCGCCCCTGATTCAATCGCCCGGACTTCATCGCGAATGGCAATCATCGCTTCAGCAAAACGATCCAATTCCGCCAGGCTTTCACTCTCTGTGGGCTCCACCATCACGGTGCCGGCCACGGGCCAGCTCACGGTCGGTGCGTGGAAGCCGTAATCCATCAATCGTTTGGCGATGTCATCCACCTCGATCCCGGCATCCCGTTTCAGAGGACGCAGATCAAGGATGCATTCGTGGGCAACACGGCCGGTGGCACCGCGGAACAGCACGGGGTAGTGCGGGTCCAGACGAAGAGCCAGATAGTTGGCCGACAACAACGCCACCGCTGTGGCCTGTCGCAGGGCCTCCGCCCCCATCATCCGCAGGTACATCCAACTGATCGGCAGGATGCTCGCACTGCCCAAAGCGGCTGCAGATACTGGCCCAATCGCTTGATCTGACGAGGTCTGCAAGGGGTGCCCAGGCAGGAATGGGGCCAGATGAGCCGCCACACCGATCGGACCGACGCCGGGACCGCCACCGCCATGGGGAATGCAGAAGGTCTTGTGCAGGTTCAGATGGCAGACATCGGCACCAAAGGCCCCCGGACGGCACAGACCCACCTGGGCATTGAGGTTGGCGCCATCGAGGTACACCTGACCGCCATGGCGATGCACCAGCTCGCAGATGCTGCGAATGCCGGTCTCGAACACGCCGTGGGTGGAGGGGTAGGTGACCATCAGCGCCGCCAGGCGGTCGGCATGCTCCGCCGCGCGAGCCGCCAGATCCTGCTGATCGATGTTGCCGTCGTCATCGCAGGCCACCGCCACCACCTTGAGACCGGCCATCACGGCACTGGCGGGATTGGTGCCATGGGCACTGGTGGGAATCAGACAGACATCGCGATGGTCGTCACCTCGGGAGCGATGCCAGGCCCGGATCACGAGCAGCCCGGCGTACTCCCCCTGGGAACCGGCATTGGGCTGCAGCGACACGGCTGCAAAACCCGTGAGCGCCGCAAGCCAGGCTTCCAGCTGCTCGGCCAAGCGCTGGTAACCCAAGGCCTGTGCAGCAGGGGCGAAGGGGTGCAACCCGGCAAAGGCAGGCCAGCTCACGGGCAACAGCTCAGCGGCCGCGTTGAGCTTCATCGTGCAGCTGCCGAGAGGAATCATCCCGTGCACCAACGAGAGATCACGACTCACCAGGCGCTGGATGTAGCGCATCAGCTCGGTCTCGCTGCGATAGCTGTGGAACACCGGTTGCGTCAGCCAGGCGTCATCTCTGCCGGGCACACCCTCCAGCTCCTTGACGGACGCCAGCGGCAGGGATGGAGCTGCCTGTCCAACAGCTCTCGCCAGGGCTGCCACCAACCGGGTCAGCTCAGCGGCCGTGGTGCATTCATCCAGGGCGATGCCGAATCCTGTTGCCGCCGCAGGATCCGCGCCATCCGGGAGCACCCGCAGGTTGAACCCTGCTTCCCCAACCGCTTGATGCACCGCCGGGGCCAGGGGTGAGGTCACCGCGACCGTGTCAAAGCGCTCTCCCTCCGGCAGATCAAAGCCCAGGGTCTGCAGAGCACGCTCCAGCTGCCGGCGCTGACCGACGATGCGACGGGCGATCGCCATCAGACCGTCCGGACCGTGGTGGACGGCGTAAAAGGAAGCCATCACCGCAAGCAGCACCTGGGCTGTGCAGATGTTGCTGGTGGCCTTGTCGCGGCGAATGTGCTGCTCACGGGTCTGCAGAGCCAGACGCAGGGCCGGATTCCCTGCCGAATCCCTGGACTGACCCACCAGGCGGCCGGGGATCTGACGTTTGTAGGTGTCCTTGGTGGCGAAGAAAGCGGCGTGGGGCCCCCCGAAACCCATCGGCACGCCAAAACGCTGGGCACTGCCAACAGCGATGTCAGCACCGAAGGACGCAACGGGCGCAAGCAGGGTCTGGGCCAGCGGATCAATGGCCACGGTCGCCAGAGCCCCAGCCTCGTGGGCGCGTGCAATCACGGCCGTGGGATCCCAGAGCCGACCATCCGCACCGGGCAACTGCAGCAAGACACCGAACACGGTGGCGTCAAAGCTGGCCTGCTCCGGCTTCACCCGCTCCAGCACGATTCCCAGGGGTTCCGCGCGGGTCTGCAGCACAGCCCAGGTCTGGGGGAGAACATCAGCATCCACCAGGAAACGGTTGGCCTCCACCCGTCGACAGATGCCGTAGCTGAGGCTCATCGCCTCCGCCGCGGCTGTGGCCTCGTCCAGCAGGGAGGCGTTGGCGATGGGCAAACCGGTCAGCTCGCTGATCAGGGTCTGAAAATTGAGCAGGGCCTCAAGGCGCCCCTGGGCGATCTCGGCCTGGTAGGGGGTGTAGGCGGTATACCAGGCGGGATTTTCGAACACGTGGCGCTGGATCAACGCCGGCGTGGCTGTGCCGTAGTAACCAAGGCCGATCAAGGAGCGGCGGGCATCGTTGGCCGCTGCGATCTCACGCAGATGGGCCAGGGCTTCGGCTTCGCCGCAACCTGGAGGGAGCACCCCCTGCGGCGGGGATGCATCGAGAATGTCCTCGGGCACGACATCGGCCAGGAAAGCCGCCATATCGACATACCCCAGGGCGCTGAGCATGCGCTGCTGATCGATGTCGCTGGGGCCGACGTGACGCTGCAGGAAAGGGGAGGTCACGACGGCGAACGGGTTCAGTCCGCCGATCGTAAAGAAGGGTGACCGCAGCCCGATGTCAGCCCGCGTTCACCTTGGTTCCATAGGTGCTGGCATCCATCAGCGCGTCCAGCTGAGTGGGATCACTGGGACGCAGCACCAGCAACCAGCCTTCCCCGTGGGGATCGTTCTGCAACTCCTCCGGGCTGGACAGCACCGCCTCGTTGCGCTGCACCACCTCGCCAGCCACCGGGGCATACATGTCTTCAACAGCCTTCACCGATTCGACGGATCCAAACGTGGCGCCCTTGTCCAGGCTGTCACCGACTTCAGGCAGATCCACAAAAACAATGTCCCCCAGCTGATCCACTGCAAAGGCACTGATGCCCACCCGCACGAGCTCACCGTCGGCGTTGGCGTACTCGTGGCTGTCAGCGAAACGGAAGGTAGCTGGGAACTCGAACGCCATCGAAGGGCTGATTCAGGATTGGTTCCCAGTCTGCGGGAGATTAACCAAGCCCGCTGCGTCCAGAGCGGACAAGGCGCGGATCAGGGCCAACTGCACGTGGGCCCGGTGGGTCCCTCCCTGGACATAGAGATTGAACGGTTCACGCAGGGGAGCGTCGGCGGAAAACTCACTGGTGGAGCCGTCGATGAAGGTGCCGCCGGCCATCACCAGA
>CAJWIC010000070.1 GCA_913040905.1 uncultured Synechococcus sp.
TCCTGCGGCTTCGCTTCGGTCTTGGCGGTGAAGAGCCTCTGACCCTTGCGGAGATCGGCCGTCAGATCAATGTGTCCCGCGAGCGGGTCCGTCAGCTGGAGGCCAAGGCCATCCTCAAACTGCGGTCAATGACCGATCATCAGCAGGCCGCCTGAACCCAGCCTTCCGTGTGTTGGTGCAATTGATCGGACCCATCGCCATCGCTGTCTGGCTTGGGGTGGTGATCTTGATCGCCGTCCTGACACGTCAGCGCTGGCCCGATCAGCAGGAGTTATCGCGCAAGATCATCCACATTGGAACAGGGGCCGTGGTTCCAATGGCGTGGTTCTCCGCCATCCCCAGGTTGGTTGCCGTTCCCTTCGCCGTGTTGGTGACCCTGGCGATCGCAATCAACCACCGATGGCGGGTCATCCCCGCCGTTGAGGATGTGGATCGCAACACCTACGGCACCGTTGCCTACGGCCTGGCAATCACCACCCTGCTGATTCTGTTCTGGCCCGGCCGAGCTGATGCAGTCTGCGCCGGTGTACTGGTCATGGCACTCGGAGACGGATTGGCCGGCCTGGTCGGTCGATCGGTGAACTCAACCCAGTGGACCGTTCTGGGACAGACAAAATCGATCGCCGGAACACTGACGATGGCCCTGGTGTCAACGTTTGTGCTGGTCGGGCTGATGCTGGCCGATGGGAACGCCATCGTCTGGGGAGTTGCTGTCGGCATCAGCGCCATAGCGACTGCCTTGGAACAAGTCAGTCCCGCAGGGGTGGACAACCTCAGTGTGCCGCTGCTGGTGAGCCTGTGCTGGGTGCTGCTGATCAGCTGACCCGCAGCATTGAGTTCCAGTGACTCTGCCAGTCACCATGACTGCCAAGTCCGGCAACGAGTTCGACCTCTACAGGGTGATTGGCGAGTTGCCGTTGCCATCGACGGATCTGATCGTCCTGTTCCATCCAACGGTTGATCACCATTTGCTGCAGAGGTTCGATCTCCCAGTGCTGGTGACGTGCAATCCCCTGGGACCAAGCCAGGAGTTCATCCAGAACCAGGGGACGAAAGCCCGCCACATGCAGGCCGGTGCGTTGCTCCAGAGAAAAACGGCACAACGGATCGCCGAAACCAAAGAAATGGAGGTGAACCAAAAGTGTCTCCGTCGATGTTGAAAACCTACGGAGATGTGATCAAAAAACTGTTCAACACGATCGATCCCTCGTGAACAGTTTACAAATGCAAAAAACAACGTCCCGTTAGCACTCAAGGGCCCAGAGTGCTAAGCAACGTTGATCATCACGCCGTCACAACGCCGCTGCGATCGGCCACAGCCTCAGCCAATTGAGACAGCAAGGCATCCGTGGTTTCAAGGCTGATGCAGGCATCGGTGATGCTCTGGCCGTAGGTGAGCTGAGACAGATCAGCGGTGATTTTCTGATTGCCTTCCACCAGATGACTCTCAATCATCACGCCCATCACATGGCTTGAACCAGCCCTCAACTGATCGGCCACCGTGGCGAGCACATCGGCCTGGCGGCGGAAATCCTTATTGGAGTTGGCATGGCTGCAGTCCACCATCAAACGATCCTTCAGCCCCGCCTTGCTGAGTTCCGCTGCCGCAGCCTGAACGGCCTCCAGGTGGTAGTTGCTGCCGTGATGGCCACCGCGCAACACCAGATGACCATCTGGATTGCCGGTGGTGCTCACGATTGAGGCGTGGCCGTCGCGGTTGATCCCCAGGAAATGATGGGGTTTCGATGCCGCCTGCATTGCATTGATGGCAATGGTGGCGCTGCCATCGGTGCTGTTCTTGTAGCCGATCGGCATCGACAACCCTGACGCCATCTCCCGGTGGGTCTGACTCTCGGTGGTGCGGGCCCCGATCGCCGTCCAGCTGATCAGATCGGCAATGTACTGAGGAACCACCGGATCCAACAGTTCCGTCGCTGTCGGCATGCCGTCCCGCGCCAGATCCAGCAGCAAGCCACGAGCCCGTCTCAGACCCGTGTTGATGTCGTATGAACCGTCGAGATGGGGGTCATTGATCAGACCTTTCCAACCCACCGTTGTGCGCGGCTTTTCGAAATACACCCGCATCACCACTTCCAGCTGATCCTTCAGCCGTTCACGGATCGGGGCCAACCGTTCGGCGTACTCCCTCGCTGCTTTCACATCGTGAACAGAGCAGGGCCCCACCACCACCAGCAGACGCTGATCCTGCCCTCGCAAGATGGCCTGGATCCGTCTCCGAGCCGACGCGACCGTCTCCATGGCGGCGGCATCGATCGGCAGATCTCCGTGCAGCAACGCCGGTGCCACCAGCGGACGGGTCTCCACCACATGCAAATCCGAGGTGGTGGCCATGACAGCGCGCGTGAAACGGTCCAAGGCTACGCATCCTGCTCACTGGCAACAGACCCGGTCCGGAAGAATGGTGCTCTGCACCGCACATTCCTCACCATGCTTAGCGCGTATCGCGAGCTGGCCGCCGACCGCGAAGCCCAAGGCATCCCGGCCCTGCCGTTGACCGCTGAGCAGACCCAGGCCTTGACCGAGCTGCTGCAACAGCCGCCCGCGGGGGAGGACGAAGCCCTGCTGCATCTCCTCAGTGAGCGCATCCCTCCTGGTGTTGACGAAGCCGCGTATGTGAAAGCCACCTGGCTCAGCGCCGTTGCTCAGGGACAGGCCACCAGTCCCCTGGTGTCACCCCTCGAGGCCACCCGCCTGCTGGGAACCATGGTGGGTGGTTACAACGTAGCTGCTCTGATCGAGCTGCTTCAGCACAGCGATGAAGAGCTGGCCGTCTGCGCGGCCGAGGCCCTCAGTCGCACCCTGCTTGTGTATGACGCCTTCAATGACGTGATGGCACTGGCGGCGAGCAACCGCTTTGCCAAGCAGGTGGTGGACAGCTGGGCCGCCGCCGAATGGTTTACCCGCCGAGAGCCCCTGCCCGAAACGATCACGGTGACCGTCTTCAAGGTGGAAGGGGAAACCAACACCGACGACCTTTCCCCCGCCACCCACGCCACGACCCGCCCGGACATTCCCCTGCATGCCCTGGCAATGCTCGAGACCCGCGATCCGGACGGTCTGAAGACAATCGCAGCCCTCAAGGAGAAGGGACACCCCGTGGCCTACGTGGGCGACGTGGTGGGCACCGGTAGTTCGAGGAAAAGTGCGATCAACTCCGTGCTCTGGCACACCGGGGATGACATTCCCCATGTGCCCAACAAACGGGGTGGTGGCGTGATTCTCGGCGGCAAGATCGCGCCGATCTTCTTCAATACCGCCGAAGACTCCGGTGCTCTGCCGATCGAATGCGACGTCACCGATCTGAACACCGGTGATGTGATCACCATTCGCCCCCATGCCGGCACGATCGAAAGGGACGGCGAGGTGGTGAGTCGGTTCGACCTCAAGCCCAGCACCATCAGCGATGAAGTGCGGGCCGGCGGCCGCATCCCCTTGATGATCGGCCGGGCCCTCACCGACAAGGTCCGAGCGCAGCTGGGTCTTACCCCTTCGGATGCTTTCATCCGACCCTCGACACCGGCGGACACCGGCAAAGGCTTCACCCTGGCCCAGAAGATCGTGGGCAAGGCCTGCGGCCTACCCGGCCTTCGCCCCGGCACCAGCTGCGAGCCATTGATGACCACCGTCGGCTCCCAGGACACCACTGGGCCGATGACCCGGGATGAAATGAAGGAGCTGGCCTGCCTCGGCTTCTCCTCCGACCTGGTGATGCAGAGCTTCTGCCACACCGCTGCTTACCCCAAACCGGTGGATCTGCAGACCCAGAAGGACCTGCCGGACTTCTTTGCCCAGCGCGGTGGCGTCGCCCTGCGCCCTGGCGACGGGATCATCCACAGCTGGCTGAACCGAATGCTGCTCCCTGACACCGTCGGCACCGGTGGAGACAGCCACACCCGCTTTCCCCTCGGCATCTCCTTCCCCGCCGGTTCCGGCCTGGTGGCCTTCGCCGCTGCCATCGGTGCCATGCCCCTGGACATGCCCGAGTCGGTGCTGGTGCGGTTCAGCGGTTCACTGCAACCCGGGGTAACGCTGCGGGACGTGGTGAACGCCATTCCCTGGGTGGCTATTCAGAAGGGCCTGCTCACGGTGGAAAAGGCCAACAAGAAGAACGTCTTCAACGGCCGGATCATGGAAATCGAAGGTCTGCCGGATCTGAAGCTGGAGCAGGCCTTCGAGCTCACCGATGCCACCGCCGAACGCTCCTGCGCCGGCTGCACGATCAAGCTCTCCGAAGCAACTGTCAGCGAATACCTGCGCAGCAATGTGGCCCTGCTGAAGAACATGATCGCCAGGGGCTACAGCGATGCCAAAACCCTGGCTCGCCGGATCAAGGCGATGGAGGACTGGCTGGCCAACCCGCAACTGCTCAGTGCTGATCCGGATGCTCAATACGCTGAAGTGCTGGAGATCAACCTCGACGAGCTCACCGAACCGGTGCTTGCGTGCCCCAACGATCCCGACAACGTCAAGCTGCTGAGCGACGTCGCCGGAGACCCCGTTCAGGAGGTATTCATCGGCTCCTGCATGACCAACATCGGCCACTACCGCGCCGCGGCCAAAGTGCTGGAAGGCTCCGGCAGCAACAAGGCCCGCCTCTGGGTCTGCCCACCGACACGCATGGATGAAGAGACCCTGAAGGCCGAGGGCTACTACGCCACCTTTGAAGCCGCGGGCTCACGCATGGAGATGCCGGGTTGTTCGCTCTGCATGGGCAACCAGGCCCGGGTGGAGGACAACACCACGGTGTTCTCAACCAGCACCCGCAACTTCAACAACCGCCTGGGCAAAGGTGCCCAGGTGTATCTGGGCAGTGCCGAACTGGCAGCCGTCTGCGCCCTGCTGGGCCGCATCCCCACTGCCGATGAGTACCGATCCATCGCCGCGGAAAAAATTGATCCGCTGTCCGATGAGCTCTATCGCTATCTGAATTTCGATCAGATCAGTGGGTTTGAGGATCAGGGACGGGTGATGAGCGCGAATGAGGAAGCGGCTCTGCTGGCTGAAGCCTGATCCCACAATCACCCTGTGCCCACCCTGAGCGAACCGAAACGACGACGCCATCTGCTGGGGTCCAGCCGCAGCATCCAGCGGTTGCTGGAACGTCGCTGGCTGGTGGTGGTTCTGGCGTTGGCCCTCACAGGCCTCGGTGCCGCCATCACCGGCCTGCTGTTCACCGGCGGCATCAACCTGCTCAAGGACTGGCGCCTGGAGCTGCTCAATGACCTCCCCGCCTGGTTGGTGCTGCCTGCGCTGGGGGGGTTTGGCGGTTTGGTGTCCGGATGGCTGATCAGCAACCTGGCACCCGCTGCCGGTGGCGCCGGCATCACGCACATCATGGGATTTCTGCGCCACAAGGCCGTTCCCATGGGTTTGCAGGTGGGACTGGTGAAGCTTGTGGCTGGAATCATTGCCATCGGCAGCGGCTTTCCCCTTGGCCCAGAGGGTCCAGCTGTGCAGATGGGTGGGTCTGTGGCCTGGCAGATGTCCCGCTGGCTGAAGGCTCCTGCTGCCTTTCGCCGCATGATCGTTGCCGCAGGCGGTGGCGCCGGCATTGCCGCCGTGTTCAGTGCACCGATCGGGGGGTTCATCTACGCCATCGAGGAGCTGCTGCACTCGGCCAGGCCCGTGGTGTTGCTGCTCGTGCTGATCACCACGTTCTCCGCAGACACATGGGCGGACGTGCTGGGCTTTCTCGGCCTCAACCCTGGATCGTCGGGTCTCAGCAGCACCAGTGGCTTCCAGCTGGAGCGGGCCTACACACCCCTGGTGAAATTCCTGCCGATCGATCTGCTGTATCTGATCGCCCTGGGAGCTGTGATCGGCGTTCTGGCGGAGCTGTACACCCGTTACGTGCTGGCCATGCAGCGCCAGGGGAACCGCTGGTTCGGCGACCGGCTGATCCTGCGCATGACCCTCAGCGGGCTGGTACTGGGCTGCGTCTACGCCGCCCTGCCTGACACCTTTCACAACCCATCTGAGTTGAAGCACCTGATTGCCGCAGGCAAGGCGGATGTTGGTCTCGCCCTCGCCAGCTTTGTGGTGCTGTTCTTCAGTACCGGACTGGCCGCCGGGTCAGGCGCCCCGGGGGGATTGTTCATGCCAATGCTGACCCTGGGCGGTGCCATCGGTCTGGCCTGTGGCATCGGGGTGGAAGCCCTCACAGGCCATGTCCCCACCACCTTTGTGTTCGCAGGAATGGGGGCCTTCGTGGCGGGATGTTCCCACACACCGATCTCCGCCATGTTTCTGGCCTTCGCCCTCACCAAAGACCTGCTGATCCTCAAGCCGATCCTCGTGGCCTCCCTGATGAGCTTCGTGGTGGCCCGGTTGTTCAACCCCAACTCCATCTATGACCGTCAGATGGGAATGGAGCTGGCGTCCGAGGAGCGGATGCAGCAGCGGATCAACCGTCATCGCCGTCCGTTCACACCTCCACCTCCACCCTCCGGAGACACCAACTGAATCAGGAAACCCTGCTGTTCGATCCGGCCACACCGGAACCCGACGCCCTCAAGGCCGTGCTGGCCTTTCCCAGCACCTATTCGGTCGGGATCACCAGCCTCGGGTATCAGATCGTCTGGGCAACCCTCGCGCAGCGCAGCGACGTGGACGTGAGACGCCTGTTCACCGATCAGGGGGATCCCCTGCCGCGCCATTGCGATCTGTTCGGACTCTCCCTGAGCTGGGAGCTCGACGGCCCAGTACTACCGGAGCTGCTGCAGAACCAGCGCATCCCCATCTGGGCTGTGGAGCGTCGCGATGAGGACCCGATCGTCTTCGGAGGGGGGCCTGTGCTGACCGCCAACCCTGAACCGCTGGCCCCTTTCTTTGATGCGGTGCTGCTCGGGGATGGGGAGCTGCTGCTCCCCGCTTTCATTGATGCCCTCCAGCAATGCCGAGGGGCCGACCGCCAGGCACGGCTGCGACACCTCGCTCAGGTGCCAGGGGTCTACGTGCCCGCGCTCTACACCCCGCAGTACGACTCCGACGGGGAACTGATTGCCGTGGAACCCATCGATCCTGCGGTTCCAGCCCTGGTCGAGAAACAGACCTGGCGCGGCA
>CAJWIC010000071.1 GCA_913040905.1 uncultured Synechococcus sp.
TGACCCCTTCCGTGTGAAGGAAGTGCGCTACCACTGTGCTAATCGCCCGCACAACCTGATCTTAAACCACCAGCCTCAGCGGCCAGGGCGGAACAGGTGGTCGTGATCCGGTGAATACAAACGCGATCGTTGCCGCCCTCGATTGAGTGCAGGACTGATGATGTACAGGGTTGTCCGGATCAGCTGACGCTCCTGACTGGCCGCGGCCATCTGCGACAGGGGCACGACAGAGATCCACTCATCGGGCCAGCTCACCCGGTAGGCAATCGCCACTGGAGTGTCATCGGGGTAATGCTGTTGAAGGGTGGCCTGCACCTCGTTGATATGACGGGCGCTGAGATACAGGCAAAGGCTGGCCCCCAGTGCGGCCAGTCGATCGAGTTCTTCTGAAGGGGGAACCCCCGTTCGGCCGCCGGCGCGGCCGAGGACAATGGTCTGGACCACGCCCGGGATCGTGAGTTCGCTGGAGAGGCCCGCTGCTGCCGCTTGGTAGGCGCTGACCCCGGGCACCACTTCCACCGGAATGTCCGCGTCATTCAGAGCACAGATCTGCTCGTTGATGGCGCTGTAGAGGGCGGTGTCCCCGTCGTGCAGGCGCACGACCTTGGCCCCCCGACGTTGTCGATCGATCAACAGGGGGATCACCTCCTCCAGGGTGAGTGTGCTGGTGCGGATCCTTTCGCAAGCATCAGGAGCCAGCGCTGTGATCTGAGGGCACACCAGGGAGTCTGTCCAGAGCAGAACATCGGCCTGGCGCAAACGATCTGCGGCACGGAGCGTGAGAAGGTCGCTCGCTCCAGGACCTGCCCCGACGAAGCAGACCGGATGGCTCAACTGCTGGTTGGAGTCGGAAGCTCTCGTTGTCGCCGCTTCAACCACCACAGACCCAGTGCTCCCAGAACCATCAGCATGGCACTCATCAACTGGGCGATGCGAAGACCTCCCTCACAGGCGGGTGGCAGAGCTCCAACGCACAGAGGATCGATGCGGAGACCTTCGATCCAGACGCGCCCCAGGCTGTAGCCGATCAAATAAATACAGCTGAGAGAACCGGAGGGAAGATTGTTTCGCTCTCGACATCCCCAGCGGAACAGAGCAATCAGCAGAACAAACAGAAGCAGATTCCAGATTGATTCGTAGAGGAAGGTTGGGTGAAAAAATTCAGCGTCGGCATAGATCACTGGCCGGTTCGCATAGGGAATGAATAATTTCCAGGGGAGTTCCGTTGGAACACCGAAGGCCTCGGAGTTGAAGAAGTTGCCCCAGCGGCCAATGGCCTGACCCAGCGCAAGAGACGGCACCAGCACATCCAGAACATCCAGGAAGGGCTGACGACGCCAGCGACAGAAGAGCAACAGGGTGAGAGTTCCAGCGATCAGGGCGCCATGAATAGCGATCCCTCCTTCCCAGATCGCCAGAGCTTTCATCGGCTGATTGGTGTAGTTATGCCATTCAAAAGCGACGTAATACAGCCTGGCTCCGATCACGGAGAACAGCACCAGCAAAGGCAGCAGATCGCTGATTAACCCGTTCTCCAACTTGCGTGTCTGGGCCAGACGACTGGAGAGATTCAATCCGATCAGGACGGCTGTGGCGATCAGCAGTCCGTACCAGCGAAGGGTCAGGGGCCCGAACTGAAACAGCACGGGCCCGGGCGATGTGAACATCTAGATCAGAAGTTGCCTTCAGCAGCCTGAACCTTTTCCACCTGCTTCTTCTTCAAGACCAGCATGATCTGGGCGATGGCAACAGCCGCGAAGAAGGCGAGCAGGCCATAGATGCGAACGGGGTTCTGCAGAACGATCTCGGCGTCCACCTGACCAAAACCACCAACATTGGGATCGTTGGTCAGTGCAGAACCGGCTTCAACGCTGTCTCCGACGTTGACGAGAAGCTGAGGACCGACCGGGATGGTTTCGGTGACCGCGTCGCCATCCGTCGTGTTGATGGTGAGGATGCTGGAGCCGTTGTCTCCATCCTCAATCGCAGCAATGGAACCTGACGCTGGGGCTGTGTAAACGGTGTTGTTGCTCTTTTCGCCTGTGGGGTACACCTGGCCGCGGCCGCGGTTGCCACCAACGTGGAGCTGATATTTGCCGAAGTGAATGTTGCTGTCAGTGGCCGGGTTGGGGGAGAGCAGCGGGAAGACCACTTCCTGGTGCTGATCGCCGGGAATCGGACCCACCAGAAGAATGTTGGGTTGGTCATCGCTGTACTGGGAGAAGTAGACGCCTTCGGTCTCCTCCTTGATTTCATCTGTCCAGCGATCCTGGGGGGCAAGGGTGAAGCCATCGGGAAGCATCACAACAGCGCCTACCTGAAGACCCACATCGCTTCCATCGGCACCGATTTCCTGGAGTCCGTCTTGGTAGGGGATCTTCACGCTGGCGGTGAAGACGGTGTCAGGAAGAACAGACTGGGGGACTTCAGCCTGGGTCAGTTTCTTGGCCAGATGGCAATTCGCGCAGACGATTTTGCCGGTGGCTTCCCGTGGGCTGTCGTAGTTCTGCTGAGCCCAGAAGGGGTAGGCCCAGCTGGCGGCGGGGGCGATCAGCAGGCTCAGGCCGAGAACCAGCGATCCGATGAAAAGGGAGAGGTGGCGACGCATGGAAACGGTGAGGGAAGGAGGGAACGCGAAGGTGTGAAGAATCAGGCCCACCAGGGCTTATCGCCTGTGCGGAAATCGGTCTCAGTCCACTGGCTCACAAAGACGTTGTCGTTCTCGACACTCACGTTGGCCAGAGCCAGGGAGAGAGGCGCCGGACCGCGGACCACCTTGCCGGTGGCGTCGTACTGACTTCCGTGGCAGGGGCACATGAACTTGTTGGCCCCGCTGTTCCAAGGCACCACACAGCCAAGGTGGGTGCAAATGGCGTTGATGCCATAGCTGCCGATGGCATCGGGACCTTCCACGATCAGATACGTGGGGTCACCCTTCAAACCTTGGACCAGGCTGCGATCACCTTCAGGGTGAGAGGAGAGCCAGCCGGTGGCGGTGATGGCATTGCCAAGTTCATCCTTGGCGGTGGTGCCACCGCCGGCTCCAGCGGCGCGGGGCGGGATGAAGTAGTTGACGACGGGATAGAGAGCACCAAGGGCAACCCCGGTGACGGAACCGAAGGTCAGCAGATTCATGAACTGCCGACGACCCATTCCGGGCACATCGCTCGAGGAAAGTTGGGTCATGGCGGACGGTCATCCAGCACGGAATGGGCATCATTATGGACGCTTAAGTTCCTGTCACGCTTTGCAACGACTGGCCTTTCCACGTTCATCGCAGCGCCGTATCTGTGCTTGACCAAACTGCCGAGAGGCCTTCCGATCCCCTCAGTGTCGAGGAGCTGATTGGCTGCTTACGCCAGCGCTGGCGGGCGACTTACGACCTTCAGCTGGTGGTTCGCCGCCAGCGTTTGTACCTGCAGGTGATGTGGGCCTATCTGGAGCAACAGTCGTTCCCGATGGATGAAGTCACGTATCGGGCGCACATCGCGGAAGTGCTGGATGTTGTGAATCGTCTTGGTTTGGCGGCTGAAGTGCGCCGATGGATCACCACAACCCGGGATAAACCGCGCCTTGGCAAGGCCCTGAGCCTGCAGCTTCAAGCTGAAGGACCTGCAGCCCAAAGCCTGCTCAGGGAGTTTCTGGTCTGAGGCTTTCGGTGAGCGCCACGAGCCCCACTCCGACCAGAAAGAGAGCGGTGATGGCGCCGGCCAGTAACAACATGGTGATCGGATCCGTTGACGGAGTCAGCACGGCTCCGGCGAGGGCAGAACCCAGCACCACCCAACGCCAGGCCCCGAGCATGGGCCTCCAGCGCACCAGCCCAAGCACGCCGAGCAACAGCTGCAGCACCGGCAGCTGGAAGGCCAGGCCTGTTGCCAGCATGAGCAACAGCACGAAATCCAGATAGCGCTCGATCGACCACAGCGGCTCAACAACGTCGGCGCCGTAGCTCACCAGAAAGCGCAGGGCGGCAGGCACCAGGGCCCACCAGGCAAAGGCAATACCCGCCAGAAACAACAGCGCTGATCCGGCCACGGCCGGTGCAATCAACCGACGTTCCCGCAGTGTCAGTCCAGGGAGCACAAAGGCCAGCAGCTGAAACAGGACGTAGGGAAGGGCGAGCGTGAGGCCCGCATAGCCCGCCACCTTCAGAGACACAAAGAGGAATTCACCGGGGGCCAGTTGCAGGAAATGGATTCCCTGGGCTGGGGCCTCAAGCAGCCGCACCAGCGGTTTCACTCCGAGTAAGCAAACCAGGGCTGACAGAACGACTGCCAGGAGGCTTCCCAGCACTCGCTGGCGCAGTTCCTCGAGGTGATCAACGAGGGGCATCTCGACCTCGTTGGGTAACCCACCCGGATCGTCGTCCTTGTTGATTCTGATTGGTGGCGGTGGCTGAAGAATTGGACCGTCAGAGCTGTCGGGCACGGAGGGGAATTGCTTGTACGGCCGAGGTGTCAGCGCTTGTGTCGGGTCAGGCTAGAAGCCTTCAGGCTGTTCAGCATGGTCTCGGCCTGGAGTGGATCGCCCCATCTCACCTCGCCTCCGCTGTGGCGCACGGTGCCGGGTCCCATTCCGGGGATCCGCTGAAGGTGGTCCGTCGGCACCATCACCACGGCCACGCGCACATTGCCGCGGGCCCGGCTGAAATAGGAGGCGAGGTCACAGGCCAGCTGCAGATCGTCATCATCCGCCAGACCTGCCGAGCTTTTCAGCACCACATGGCTGCCGGGACATTCCTGGGCATGGAACCAGAGGTCACCGCTGCGGGCCTGACGGAGGCTGATCCAGTCGTTCTGTCGATGATTACGGCCCACTTGGAGCACAAGACCACTAGGGCTGGTGAATTCCAGCGGTTGGGGTGTGCCTTGCTGCTGTCGCTGCCTCCGCTCCTGGCGTCCCACCGGATTGAGCAGTTCGTCCAGCTCCCGCCGTAGATCGCTGAGGGCATCCAGGCGTGCTGTCATCGGTTGCCAGGCCGCCGCCTGCAGATCATCGATGAAGGCCTCGCTGCCGTTGATCAGCTCCAGCCGACTGCCGTGGTGAAGGATGCGCTCTTCCAGAACGGTGGAGGAGCGCCGCAGCTTGCGGGCCCGTCGGTAGAGCTTCTGGGCCAGATCCACCTCGTCACGATTCGGAGCAGGCAGACAGAGCAGGGCATCCGCCTGCTGCTGCAGATCTGTGCTGTCAGCGCAGGCTGCCAGTCGTCTGCGCTGATCGTCCAGAGCCTGGTTCTCCTTGACTCGCCAGCGGCTCAGACGCTGGCGCAGCTCGTCGCAGGCTCGCTGTAGATCGCGCTGATCGATCCGGGTTCGATACCAGTGTCCGAGAGCGAGGGCCAGATCCCCGCCGTTGCCTTCAGCGTCGCTGGATCGGTCGGGCTGGCTCGACCAGACCTGATACCCCTCGTCACCCTTGAGATCAAGTTTGAATTGCTCCGTTTCGAGGCAGGTCAGCCAGGCCTGCCAATGGCGATGCAGCTCACACCAGGCGTCCGGTTCAAGCTGATCCACCGAGGTGGTCAGCCGTTCTCCAGCCAGTTGCCTGGCCAAGGGTGGACTGATGCCCTGGTAAGCCTGCTGCAGAGCCTTGCGTAAAGGAATTGGGAGGAGAAGGAGCCGCTCCCGCCAGCGTTCAAAGCCCTCCGTGGAACTGGGGGCCTGACCCTGCAGGGGCGGCGGCGGTAGGTAGGAATCGCCGGTCCCGATGGGACGAACCCGTGACTGGTGGTCGCGCACCTGACGGCCCAAGGCAACCACCTGCCGCTGCCCGTCCAGCAGCAGCAGGTTGCTGTGGCGGCCCATCAGTTCCAGCACCAGCACACGTTCGACGGCATCGCCGGGTCTTGGCGCCATCCGGAACTCCACCACCCGTTCGAACCCTGCCTGAACCAGCTCCGTCAGCGCCATCTGGCGAAGGCTGTGCTGGATCTGTTGCGAAAGGGTGCTGCCAGTTCCCTGCCGCGGTGGCGGTGGGATCTGTACCAAGCGCGGCGCATCCGCCTGCCAGCTCAGCTCCAGCCAGAGCATTCCCTGCAGGGTGCGGAACCCGAGCTGGAGGGTGGCTGAATCGGGCTGCTGAGCCTTCTCAAAACGGCTGGGCAGCAGCTTTGGTCGCAGATCGCTCAGCACCGCCCGCAGGGTGCTCAGGTCCATGAGCTGAAGCCGTTCCGTTCTGGTCAACCCGTCGTTCAGGGGGCTTCCTACTCTGCTGGGCCACGACGAAGCAGTGATGTCAGACGGCATGGGCACCCTCACGGTGATCACCGGGCCGAGCGGCGTCGGTAAAGGAACGCTGGTGCAACGTCTCCTGGCGCGGCATCCCAGCATCTGGGTGTCGGTGTCGGCCACCACGCGTGCGCCTCGACAGGGAGAGTGCGAGGGGGAGAGTTACTTCTTTCACAGTCGGGATCGCTTCGATGCCCTTGTGAAAGAGGGCGGGTTGCTGGAGTGGGCGGAGTTTGCCGGCAACTGTTACGGAACCCCACGGGCTCCTGTGGAACAGCGGTTGCAGGAGGGGCGGCCCGTTCTTTTGGAAATTGAACTGGAGGGAGCCAGGCAGGTGCGTCGCAGCTTCCCTGAGGCAGTGCAGATCTTTCTGGCACCCCCCAGCTTCGAGGAACTTGAGCGTCGTATCCGTGGTCGTGGAACGGATGCAGAGGAGGCGATTCAGCGGCGATTGCTGCGGGCTCGAGAGGAGTTAAGTGCTCAGGGTGAATTCGATGCTGTTGTGGTGAACGCTGATCTTGAGCAGGCCCTGATGAAGCTGGAAGGGCTGATGGGACTGGCTTGATCGCACAAAAAAGGGGGCCACAGGCCCCCATTTTTTGTGAAGTCTGGTTGGCCGAAGCCAATCACATGGGATGGAAGAGCAGATCGGGGAAGAAACGGTTCCACTCGATCAGGATTCCAGCGGTGGCTGTGAACCAGATGGCTGCAACCACTGGAGCTGCTGTCAGAAACTTGTTCATTGTTGAGGGAGCAATGGTTGAAGTCGTTTGAATCAGCG
>CAJWIC010000072.1 GCA_913040905.1 uncultured Synechococcus sp.
CAACAAGTACGAGCTGATCACGGAAACCGGCCACCTGAAGCTGGATCGTGTCGGTTATTCGTCTCTGGCCTATCCCTTCGCCTACGGCTGTATTCCCCGCACCTGGGATGAAGACGGCGACCCCCTCGACATCGAAATCGTCAACGTCACCGAGCCGTTGGTTCCCGGCTCCATCGTTGAGGCCCGGATCATCGGTGTGATGACCTTCGATGACGGTGGTGAAGTGGATGACAAGGTGATTGCCGTGCTTGCCGACGACAAGCGCATGGATCACATCAAGAGCTTTGAAGACCTTGGTGAGCACTGGAAGAAGGAAACCACCTACTACTGGGAGCACTACAAGGACCTCAAGAAGCCTGGCACCTGCAGCGTGAACGGCTTCTTCGGCACCGAGAAGGCTGTGGAGATCATCAAGAGCTGCGAAGCGCGCTACATGGCTGAGATCGACCCCAAGCTGGTGGACTGATCCTCCGCTGGTTCAGAACCCCTCAGTCGATCGAGGCGGGGCCTGGCCCCGCCTTTTTTCATGCCTTAGCGCTGGTACATGTTCACCAGCACCGCCCGTCCGGCATCCGGGTGCTGAGGATGGCCGCGGTGGGCACCCCGCTGGCTGGAGATCACCATGTCTCCCGCTTTGGCCAGCAGCGGCAGAGCGTCCAGTCCCTGCAGTTGGCTGTACTCATGACGGTTGAGGCCGTGGGCCGCGTTGAACTGACGGCTGCGTTTCCAGGAGCGTCGATCCCGATGGGTGGCTGGTACGTAGCAGTAGGGGCCATCAGAGAGGTCCCGCACGTCCGTCAGGAACACAAAGGACTTGAACTTCTGTGATCGACCGTCGCAGTGATACCCCCGCGTGTCCTGGACGCCGCGGTTCACGTAGAGGTTGCGGCACTTCACCCGCATCGGCAGCCACGCTGCGGCCAGCAGCAATCGGCTGATCAGTCGTTCGTGCAGACAGGAGGTCACAGCGTTCGCCATGGCCTCGCTCAGGCGTTCCGGATGAAAGATGTCCACCATGCCGGCATCGCTGCCGCTGCGGCCGTCCGGTCGTTTCACGCGGTGGTTGATGACGGCCTGTTCGGCATCAACGAAATTCTCATAGCCCTTGATCCGCCGCTTGTTCGGCAGGTTGAGAATGGCGTTGGAAGCCAATTGCTTGGTCTGTCCTGCGTCCAACTGCAGCAGCAGTTGATTCAGCTCAGCGTTGATCGCCTCCAGGGCCTGAGGAGTCACGGCCTGGCGCACCACCAGGACTCCCTGGCGTCGCAGGATCCAGGCTGCTTTCAGGAAGGTTCGTTTGCTGCTGCTCAGGGCGTTGAACTCCACACTCAGCCGATCCATGGCTGACTCGCGTTCCGCGCCGCTCAGCAATCGAGGCAGGCGCGGGCTGCCGGCTGAGATGGGATCTGCCATGGAGGTCATGGAAGGAGCGTAAGAGGATCAATCCATGGGCTTGTCTCGGTTGTCTCTCCGATCAGGTTGGAGAAAGTCTTAAAAACGCCTGTCAAGCCTGTCGTTTGGATGATTTTTGGCGCAACGCTGCATAGCTTGAGACAAGCGGGTCTCATGAGTCTTGAGGTGGATTGTTGCTGCTGGGATGGTGGTGTCCATGGGTTTGGTGCAGCCCGCGGCTGCGCAGGAGTTGGCTCTGCTGGAGCCAGCTGACACCAGGATCGTGCTGGACCTGCGGAGACGAGAGATTGCTGTGGTCCGAGCCGGTCAGCGCTGGGGTCCTTGGCCTGTCGCCATCGGCGACCCTCAGACGCCGACGCCGCAGGGGACCTTTTCCATCCTCTCGAAACAGATCAATCCTGTTTACCTCTCCACCAAGGGAGGAAAGCCCCGCAAACTGGTGGGACCAACCAGCCCGATCGGCGATCGCTACCTTGGCTTCCATCGCGGTGACCGCGGTGAATTCGGTATCCATGGCACGCCATGGCCCCATTGGGTGAGGAGCAGAGCGGCGGTCAGCCTTGGATGTGTGCGCATGCTCAATGCTCACGTCCGTGAACTCTTCGATGTCGTTGAAGTGGGGACGCCGCTGCAGATCCAGGGTTGATCAGGCCTCAGGGCGGACCTCATCGAAGATTTCCTTGAGAATCTCACCGGCTCCCTGCTGCTTGAGCTTGGCGGCCAGTTCGATGCCGATGGACTCGGACTGATGCGCCGCGCCACTGGCCTGATCGCGAATCAAGCGCTTGCCATCGAGACTGGCCACCATGCCGGTGAGGAGAAGTTCGCCGTTCGTGATCTGGCTGTTGACGCCGATCGGTACCTGACAACCGCCTTCCAGCTCCCGCAGGAAGGCGCGCTCGGCCAGGCAACGCTGGGAGGTGGGGGTGTGCTCCAGCACTTTGATCGCTTCCATCACCTCAGGCTTGCCCTCAACGCATTCAATCCCCAGGGCTCCCTGGCCGACGGCATGCAGGGAGATGTCGCCGGGGATCAGCTGGTGAATCCGATCGCCAAAGCCAAGTCGGCCGAGGCCTGCGGCCGCGAGGATCAGGCAGTCGTAGTCGCCTGAATCGAGCTTCTCAAGGCGTGTGATCACATTGCCGCGAACGTCCTTGAAGATCAGGTGGGGGTAGTGGTGACGCAGCTGGGCCAGGCGCCGCAAGGAGCTGGTTCCCACCACCGAGCCTTCGGGGAGGGTGTCGAGCTTGTAGGCCTGGTTTTTGGCATTCACCACCAGCGCGTCGGCGGGGTCTTCCCGTTCGGTGATGCAGCCAAGCATCAGCCCCTCAGGAAGGTTGGTGGGAAGGTCTTTCAGGGAATGGACGGCGATGTCCGCACGATCCACCAGCATCTGGGCTTCCAGTTCCTTTGTGAACAGGCCCTTGTCGCCGATCTTGGCCAGAGCGACATCCAGGATCTTGTCGCCCTGGGTGGCCATGGCCTCCACGGTGATTTTCAAGCCGGGATGGGCTTTTTCCAGTTCTGCTTTGACCCAGTTGGTCTGCACCATGGCCAGCTGGCTGCGTCGTGAAGCGATGCGCAGTTCGGTGAGAGCCATGGAGCGGGCGAATCAGCCGCCCAGACTACGGACTCGAGGCCTTTCGTTCCTGTGAATGTGAAGCAGCTGCGGCGGATCGACGCTGTGTGAAGACTGCTTAACATTGACCTTATTAGCTGTCGTCGTATGCCAGGCCCAGTCGTGAACGGTGTACGTCAGGCCATGGTGTCCGGTTCCCCCTCGGCCGCTGGCTCCCGGGACGAGGCCCAGCTTCCCCTGATGGCGGATGGCACGATTCGTTTGCTGTTGTTGAGCAGTGGTGAGCTGCTCATGGCACGGTTACGCACGACGACCGACAGCGATGGTCAGCCTGCCTATCAGTTGATCCGCCCCCGGCGGGTGCAAGGGATTGAAGGCGACAGCGAGGGTTTCGCGTTGGCCCCTTTCCTCAGCGGACTCACGCCACAAAGCAGCGTGGTGTTGTTCAAGCATGCTGTTGCTTCGGTGCTTGAACCCGACGGCCTGCTTTTGCAGGCTTACGCCAAGCAGACGTCTCAGGAATGCCCTTTGGAGGAAACGCCGGTGGAGCGTTTGAAACGCGCGTTTCAGGAGTTCACCGAAAGTTTCGAAGGGTGATCAGGGATTGTCATGGACCTGGCACTGGCCAGAAAAAAACCCCGGTTTCCGCCGGGGTTTGATCTCTTCCGTGTGAGGAGGGCGTCTCAATTCCCTCTACACCCTTATAGGCCGCTGGGAGCCAAGGAGGTAGGTGCAGATGTACTTATGTACAACCAAAATTCCTGCCAGAATTCCAAAACTTGTGTCGATGGAGTGAACGAGGCCTACGTCCTGATGGCGATCATTCTCTGCGTTTGGCTGCTGGTGAAGTTATTGCCAGGCATGGAGCCCTGAAGGGCGATACAGCCCCCTATTTGATGTACTCCTTGAGGACGCCGTTACGGTTGGGGTGGCGCAGCTTGCGCAGGGCCTTGGCCTCAATCTGACGAATGCGCTCACGGGTCACATCGAAGATCTGGCCGATCTCTTCCAGGGTCTTCATGCGTCCGTCATCCAGGCCGTACCGCAGACGAAGCACATCCCGTTCGCGGGGGCTGAGGGTGGCAAGCACTCCCTCAAGATCCTCTCGAAGCAGGTTTTTGGCCACATCCTGCTCAGGATTTTCGATGTCGGCTTCAATGAAGTCGCCGAGGCGTGAATCCTCCTCCTTGCCGATCGGAGTCTCCAAGGAGATCGGCAGCTGGGCGCTCTTGGCAATGAAACGCAGCTTCTCAATGGTCATTTCCATCGATTCAGCGATCTCTTCTTCCGTCGGCTTACGACCGAATTCCTGAGACAGAACCTTGGTGGTTTTCTTGATCCGTGAAATGGTCTCGTAGAGGTGAACCGGCAGTCGGATGGTGCGGCTTTGGTCGGCAATGGCCCGGGTGATCGCCTGACGGATCCACCAGGTTGCGTAGGTGGAGAACTTGTAGCCCTTTTCGTGGTCGAACTTTTCAGCAGCACGGATCAGGCCGAGGCTGCCTTCCTGAATCAGGTCCTGGAAGCTGAGGCCCCGGTTCATGTATTTCTTGGCGATCGACACCACCAGGCGCAGGTTGGACTGCACCATCTTTTCCTTCGCCCGGCGGCCCAGCATCAGGCGACGACGGAAGCGGATCAGGGGCATCTCGACCAATGCCGCCCATTCCTTGTTGTCGGGTTCCCGGCCGTTGTCGCTCTCAAATTGAGCGGCGAGCTCCTCGAGGTGGAGGAGATCGGCAATCTTGCGGGCCAGCTCAATCTCTTCGTCCGGCCGTAACAGGCGGATCCGGCCGATTTCCTGCAGGTACACCCTGATGGAGTCTTCGGTGTACACCCCCTTGGGGCCGATCTTGATGCTGGCCAGCGCCTTGGCTTTCGCCGCCTTTTCTGCAGCGACGGCTTTGGCCTTCTCCTCGGGAGACAGCACAATCTCGGGCTTGGCAACCGCGGCATTGGCTGGCGCCGGATCGGTCCCAGCGCTGGACTTGCTGCTGGTTTTCTTCGCGGTGGCTTTCTTGGCCGCAGGTTTCTTGGCCGTTGCAGTTTTGGCTGTGGACTTCTTGGCGCTGGACTTTGGAGCCGCTTTGGCTTTCGTTTTGCCGGCTTCAGCCTTTTTGGGATCGGCCGCTGCCAGAAGCTCGTCGGCAGCTGCCGACAGCTCCTTCGCGCTGGCTTTGCTGCTGCGACGTCGTGCCGGTGCCTTCTTGGCTTCAGCCTTGGGCTTGACCTCCCTCACCTCTCCCTCGGAGTTGGCCAGCAGAACGATGTTCGGCTTGGCTGTTTTGGTGGCGGCAGGGCTCATGGTCGATGATGCAAGAAGAGGAAAAGACGGAGAACAGCACCCCTGGATCAGGGTCTTCCCCGGGGAGGAAGGCCCTTACTGAAGTCCAAACGACTCAGGAAACAACGGACGTGTCGCGTTGAAAGGGGTCGTTCGAGATCAATGGAAAGCTGTGGCGGTGACCGTTGGTGAGGTCGCTGAGATCGGAGTTCTGTGCCGTCCGGGGTGGTCTCAGACCGGTCGAAGTGGCAGGGACAGAACCCTGACTTCAGACTGCGTGTCTTCCCGCTGGATCAAGCGCAGTGTTGACCAATACAAAGTCAACCTGTTCATTTTAATGAAGTTTTCAGACCCTTGCAACCCCCGCGACGTTCCTTGCGACCTCGTTGAGGTGTGGCTCGAGGCCGGCCGCGAGGGCAGGGTCTTCACCTACAGCGCTGATGCAGCGCTTGGTTTGCAGGCCGGTGATCTGGTGCGGGTGCAGTTGAGGGGACGCCCTCTGCATGGATTGGTTGTGTCCCGGAACTCACCATCCCTGGATTCGACGGTGCCCGGCAACGTGCAGCCCGTCGAAGCTCTGGTGCAGCGGGCGGCTGTCGATTCGCAGTGGCGCCTCTGGCTGGAGGCTGCGGCGGAACGCTGCCATCTCAGTGCGTTTCGGATGCTGAAAGCGGCTCTTCCTGCCGGATGGCTGGGCCAGGCCCGCAGGGTTTCAGAGGGGCGTGCCCTGCTGTGGGTGGAGCGATTGCAGCCACCCGAGCCCATTCCCAGTCTCACGCCCCGTCAGCAACAACTCTTAAATGCCCTTGATGCTGCAGGGGCAGGACTCTGGCAGCGCTCGCTGGAGGCATCGGGGTTCAGCCCTGCCACGGTCCGTTCACTGGAAGCAAAAGGCATGGTTCGCCGTCAGCGGCGCACCGTGCCCACTGGTAAGCCGTCCACCAAGCCGTTGGAGGCCGCCAGGCCCCTCACCAGCGAGCAGGAGCAGGTGATGCAGCGCTTCAAGGCCATTCCCGAAGGAGAGGGGATGCTGCTCTGGGGCATCACCGGTTCCGGCAAGACGGAGGTGTATCTCCAGTTGGCGGAGCAGGAGTTGGCGGCCGGCCGCCATGTGCTGATGCTCACCCCAGAGATCGGTCTGATTCCTCAGCTGGTGGATCGTTGCCGAGACCGCTTCGGCTCCAGGGTTCTCGAATATCACAGCGGTTGCCGGGACCGTGAGCGCCTCCAGGTTTGGCGCCGCTGCCTTGAGCCCGATCAGCCTCTCCTGGTGGTGGGAACCCGCTCAGCGGTGTTCATCCCTTTGTCACCACTGGGGCTGGTGGTGCTCGATGAGGAACACGACAGTTCCTACAAGCAGGACGCGCCGATGCCCTGTTACCACGCCCGGGATCTGGCCTTCGATCGGATCCGCACCGCAGGCGGGCGTCTGGTGCTGGGCAGCGCCACCCCATCCCTGGATAGCTGGGTGCAACTCCATCCCGATGGGCCCTTGCATTTGGGACGTCTGACCCAGCGGATCTCGCAACAGTCGCTTCCTCCGGTCCATGTGGTGGACATGCGGCATGAGCTCGCCGATGGACACCGGCGATTGATCAGCCGTCCGCTGATGGATCGCTTGGCCGCGCTACCGGAGAAGGGGGAACAGGCCGTGATCCTGGTGCCGCGACGGGGCTACAGC
>CAJWIC010000073.1 GCA_913040905.1 uncultured Synechococcus sp.
TCGCTGTGGATCAGGTCGTGAAACACCACCCGCGGTCCGTTGCTCACCTGCACCTCGGTCCAGCCGGTGGGATAGAGGAAGGCGAAACGGCCATCCGGGCTCTGGTACGACTGCAGCCCGGCCGTCGGCCCTGCGGCGCAGGCCCCGAGCACCAGCACCAACATCCCGCAGATCAGCAGGCGGGAGAGGGATCGGATCAGCTGCATCAGAACCGGCTTCAATCGCAACATTCTGCCTAGAGTCCGGTCCATCGGCGGCAGACCCCTGAGCGGATTCACCCGACCGCTGGCGCGGCTGATCGATCAATTCGAGCGTCTGCCGGGCATTGGCCCGCGCACGGCTCAGCGGCTCGCTCTGCATTTGCTGAACCAACCCGAGGAGCAGATCCGCCAGTTCGCTGATGCCCTGTTGGCGGCTCGCACCCAGGTGGGTCAGTGCCAGACCTGCTTTCACCTCTCCGCCGATCCCGAATGCGAGATCTGCCGCAATCCGGAGCGCCGCAATGGTTTGATCTGCGTGGTGGCCGATTCCCGTGATCTGCTGGCGCTCGAACGCACGCGTGAGTTCAACGGTCGCTACCACGTGTTGGGGGGCTTGATTTCTCCCATGGACGGCATCGGCCCAGAGCTGCTGAATGTGACCCCGCTGGTGGAACGGATCAACCGGGAGGACATCACTGAGGTGATCCTGGCGCTCACCCCCAGCGTGGAAGGAGACACCACCAGCCTGTATCTGGCCCGGTTGCTCAAGCCGTTCTGTTCCGTCAGCCGCATTGCCTATGGCCTGCCGATGGGCAGTGAACTGGAGTACGCCGATGAGGTCACCCTCAGCCGGGCCCTGGAAGGCCGACGGCCGGTGGATTGAGTGGATTGATCGGCTGTTTGTTCTGAGTGAACTTTCTGAAGAAAGTGGGGTGTTCCAGGCGACAACGTCAGGATTTCGTGATGATCTGTCTGCCGGTGACATCGCTCCGGGGGGTGCTCCCTCCCTGGTTACCGGCACCCCCTCACGCAAGCCCCTCCCGCCAGAATCAGGAGGGTGACAATGTGGCATGAGCAAGTACAGCAGCATTGCCCCTGCCGAGCGATTGCCGGAATGGCTGCGGCGACCGATCGGTGATGCCTCTGCTCTGGAGCGGGTGCAGGGATTGGTCAAGCAGAACCGCTTGCACACCATCTGCGAAGAGGGGCGTTGCCCCAACCGCGGTGAGTGTTACGCCGCCGGCACGGCCACATTCCTGCTGGGTGGTTCGATCTGCACCCGCAGCTGCGCGTTCTGCCAGGTGGAGAAAGGACAGGCTCCGATGGCGGTTGATCCCGCGGAGCCGCAGCGGGTGGCTGATGCGGTGGCGGCGATGCAGTTGCGGTATGTGGTGCTGACGGCCGTTGCCCGCGATGACCTGGCTGATCACGGTGCCACCCTGTTCACCTCAACGATGGCGGCGATCCGCGCTCGCAATCCCTTGATTGCCATTGAGGTGCTGACGCCGGATTTCTGGGGTGGGGTGTCAGATCCCGATCAGGCCATGGCCGCACAACGCAAGCGCCTGGCCACGGTGCTGGCGGCGGACCCCGTCTGCTTCAACCACAACCTGGAGACGGTCCAACGCCTGCAGGGGGAGGTGCGGCGTGGCGCCACCTACGACCGTTCCCTGGGGCTGCTGGCGGCCTGCCGGGACCTGGCTCCTGCGGTTCCCACCAAATCAGGGCTGATGCTGGGGCTTGGTGAGAGCCGCGATGAGGTGATTGCCGCGATGCGGGATCTGCGGGCCGTCGATTGTCAGCGCCTCACCCTGGGTCAGTACCTTCGTCCTTCCCTGGCCCATATCCCGGTGGATCGCTACTGGACTCCGGAGGAGTTCGATGACCTCGGATCGGTGGCCCGTGAGCTCGGGTTTGCCCAGGTGCGCAGTGGTCCGCTGGTGCGCAGCAGCTATCACGCTGCTGATTGACGCCACCCCCGCAGGCTCCGCTCCAGCACCTGCTCCACCGATCCACTCATCAGCGCACCGGCGCCCCCCCACACCATCCGCAACGGCAGATCCCAAACGGCTGCTGCCACATCCCGCTCCGGCTGAAAGCCGCGCTGGCGGAAATACCGCACCAGACGGCCGTGCTGACGGTCGTCATCGCGGATCGCCAGCAGCCGGGCTTTGCGGCAGGGAGTTGCCTCCATTGCCCAGGCCATGGTCGCGGCCCAGACCAGATCGCCAACTCCAGCAGGGCTTCCGGGGACCACCCGCATCGTGTCCAGCTGCAGGCCATTGCTGGCGCCATAGGCCCAGCCCTTCATCTCCCCCAGCAGGTGTGCTGTGCCCGACGGCCCCGGAGAGGCCACCACCAGGCGCAGGGTCCAGAGTCCCAGGGGGCGACCCACCTGCAGCCGCAGCAACAACCCCCGCTCGCGAGCCTGCCGCTCCAACTGCTCGAGCAGGGATGGCGATGGTGCAGGGCTCATCGTTGGCTGACCTCGCGCACGGCATGGAGAGGGAGGGGGCCATAGAGGTGCGGAAAGAGTTCACCGGTGGGAATGGCGTCGGCCCGTAGGGGGGCATTCACCAAAGCCGGATCGATCTCCAGCAACAGCACCTCATCGGCATCGGCATAGAAGCGGCTGTAGGTCGGCTCCACCTGGTCGCGCCAGGAGCAGTGAATGAAGCCCACCTGTTCGAGCATCAGCCCCCTGGTGGAGACGCGGTAGCAACCCTTCTTCCGGGCCTGATGCCAGTCCGAGGCAAGGGCGAGATGAAAGAGCGGTTGATCCTTGGGCACGCGGATGGCATCGGCGGGGAACAGCGGCTGCAGGCCGCCTGGATCCCAGGGATCGGCCCGCTGCATCAATCGCTCAAAGCCAGGAGCCTGCAGAAAGCGATTCAGCCAGCCGCGCAGTGGTTCCAGCTCAGGGTCAGCCTCGAATCCCTGGGGATCAGCGATGCGCCACTGGCGCACGAAGGGCCACAGGGCTGCATCGGCCAGGCCCATCCGATCACCGGTCAGCCAGCCAACTTCACGGATGCGGGCACTCCAACCTTTGAGGATCGACAGGCCCTCACGCTGATGGGCTGATCGATCCGCCTCCGGATAGCGGTCGCTGTACTTGAAGCGATCAAGGTGGTGTTTGAACACATCATCGTTTTCTCGCAGCCACGGCTCCGGATCACCGGCACCCAGACAATCCCTGGGATCCGCCTGAGACAGGGCCCAGTGCATCAGCTCGAGGCTTTCTTCGATCACCGTGCCATCGGCAAGCACCAGCACCGGCACCGTGCCCTTGGGCGATATCTCCAGCATGGCTGGTGGTTTGGCGCGCAGTTCGATCTCCCGCCACTGCACCAACAATCCCGCCTCCAACAAGGCCCACCGGGCCCGCATGGCGTAAGGGCATCGCCGGAAGCTGTAGAGGATCGGCAGCATGAACGTGGCGTCGGCGTGTGGATGCGTTAAGGGAGGTGTGATCGGTCTGATTCGGCGATGCGAGCACTGGTTCCCATAGGACTGCTCGCCTGGATGGTGGGACTGTTCGTCGCCCATCAACAGATTCATGCTGGGGGCTGTGTCACCGAAGCGCGCTGGGCATCCCAGAACGATGAGGTGTACGACCGTGAACTGGAGGTGAACTGATGGCTCGCCAGCGCATCTCCTTCCGTGATCCGGTCTGGTTGATTCCCATGGTGATCGTTGGCCTGGGTTGTTCCGTGCAGACGCTCCACATGCTGGAGCACAACCGTTACTGCAAAACGGATGCCGAATGGAAGGCTCTCTACAACGAGAAGTCAGATGCTCTGGATGAAGCGGACGACAGCTGATCCATCTGTCGCTGCCGCATGGCGAACCGTTCCCGGTCGGCATCCGTGAAGCGTTCGACGCAGTGCACGCATTGCACTCCTTTGACGTAACTGGGGTCCGAGCGTTGCTGGGGTGAAAGCGGCAGGCCACAGGCATGACAAAGGCTGTGCTCTCCCGGTTCCAGTTGGTGGTTGAGGGCCACCCGCTGATCGAAAACGAAGCATTCCCCCCGCCAGCGGCTGTCCTCCTCAGGAACCTGCTCGAGGTACTTGAGAATGCCGCCTCTCAGGTGATGCACTTCACCAAACCCCTGTTGTTGCAGGTAGCTGCTGGCTTTCTCGCAGCGGATACCGCCGGTGCAGAACATGGCGATCCGCTTCGGGGCGGTGCCGTCCACCAGGGGGCGAAGCTCGCTTTCGGCCCATTGCGGAAAGTCCCGGAAGCTGTCGGTGCCGGGGTCGATCGCACCGGCAAAGCTGCCGATGGCGGTTTCGTAGTGGTTGCGCGTGTCGATCACCAGCGTGTCGGGGTCATCCACCAGGGCGTTCCAGTCCTCAGGATCCACATAGGTGCCGACGTTGGAGCGGGGATCCACTCCGCTAATCCCCATGGTCACGATCTCTTTCTTGCGCCGGGCCTTGAAACGGCGGAACACCGACCGCTCCGCCCAGCTGCGCTTCACTTCCAGCCGTGTGCAGTGGTCGTTGCCGAGCTCCAGAGAGGCTCTCAAGTGGCTCAGCAAGCTATCGACTCCCGCCTCGGGACCACTGATCGTGCCGTTCACACCTTCACTGGCCACCAACACCGAGCCGAGCACATGGCCTTCGCGCGCAAGCGGAGGTAAGGCGCTCAGCAATGCCTCACGCTGGTCGGCATCAAGGGGTGTGAAGGCGTAGAACGCAGCGACCAGCACGCGGCTCATGCGGTGGTTCGGCACTCCTGCCAGTTGGCCTGCACCCCAGCATCAGCCAGCAACTGACGGTCGGCATCGACGTCCGGGTTGCCTGTGGTCAACAGGGTGTCGCCATAGAAGATTGAATCGGCTCCAGCCTGCAGACAGAGGATCTGAGCTTCCCGGCTCATCGATTCCCGGCCAGCGCTGAGCCGTACCCGGGCGTGGGGCATCAGGATTCTTGCTGTGGCCACCATCCGCACCAGTTCCAGCGGCTCAAAGGGGGCCTGCCCTTCCAACGGCGTGCCCTCCACAGCCACCAACCCGTTCACCGGCACGCTTTCGGGATGGGGGGTCATCGAGGCCAGCACCTGCAGCATCGAGGCGCGATCCCGCACCGTTTCCCCCATGCCGATGATGCCGCCGCAGCACAGGGTCACCCCAGCCCGGCGCACCCGCTGCAGCGTCTCCAGTCGCTCCTGGTAGGTGCGGGTCGTGATGATCCGCTCGTAGTGCTCAGGACTGGTGTCGAGGTTGTGGTTGTAGGCCGTGAGGCCAGCTTCCGCCAGCCGCTCCGCCTGCTGGTCGCTCAGCATCCCGGCGGTCACGCAGGCCTCCATCCCCAGCTCACGCACACCACGCACCATCGACAGCATGGCTTCAAAGGGAGCCCCATCGCGGATCTCCCGCCAGGCCCAGCCCATGCAGAAACGATCGGCGCCGGCCTCCTTGGCCGCCCGGGCCCGTTGCAGCACAGGCTCCACCTGCATCTGAGCCTCGAAGGCGGTGACATCACTGCTGTTGTGGATCGATTGGGAGCAGTAGGCACAGTCCTCTTCGCAGCCGCCGGTTTTCACGCTCAGCAGCGAGGCCAGTTGCACCCGGTAACCAGGGTTGGCGGCGCGGTGCACGGTCTGCGCCTGCCAGAGCAACTCCATCAGAGGCAGTTCCAGCAGCGCCTGGATTTCGGCGATGGTCCAGTCGTGGCGAACTGAAAGCGTCATGGCGTCAGTGGTTCAAGACCGCCGAAGCGGCGGGAGCGGCTCTGGAAATCGAGCAGTGCCCGTTTCAGGGCCGCGCCGTCGAAATCAGGCCAGAAGACATCGGTGACGTGGATTTCGGCATAGGCCAGCTGCCAGAGCAGGAAGTTACTGATCCGGTGTTCGCCGCTGGTGCGAATCAGCAGATCGGGATCCTGTTCGCCGGCGGTGAACAATTCCGCAGCCACGCTGTTCTCATCGATGTCTTCGGGCAGCAGATCACCGTTGGCAGCCTGACGCGCCAGTCGCTGCGCTGCCCGCACCAGTTCTCGGCGACCGCCGTAGTTGGTGCAGACGTTGAAGTGAATGCCGGAGTTGTCAGCGGTGCGCTCCGTGGCATCGCCGATCAATTCCTGCAGTTTTGTCGGCAGTGCATCCAGATCGCCGAGGAAGCGAATGCGCACCTGTTCCGCTTCGAGGGTCCGCAGCTCTTTCTGCAGCACCCGTTCGAACAGCGTCATCAGGAAATTGACTTCATCACCTGGCCTTGACCAGTTCTCCGTGGAGAAGGCGTATGCAGTGAGGGCCGCGATGCCCCAGTCGCTGCACAGCCGGAGGGTTGCCTTCAGTGCTTCGACTCCGGCGCGGTGCCCCATGACGCGGGGCAATCCCCTCGATTCAGCCCAGCGTCCGTTGCCGTCCATGATCAGGGCCACGTGGGCAGGCAGACGCTCTCGATCCAGCTCCGGCGGGCAGCGCTGGATCGGTGTGGTCTCGTTGCTGGTGGCCGGTGGTCGGCTCAAGACAGCGTTTCAGCCGATGAGCTCACCACCGTACGCCGTGCTGGTGGCCTGGATTCGGCACTGCTGAGCAATTCCAGCAGGAGCTCTTCCAGCCTTGAGCTGGTGATCGGTCGCTCGAGCTTGCCCTGGTTGGCGAGAGACAAGGTGCCGGTCTCCTCTGAGACAACAATGCAGATGCAGCGATCGAACCGTTCGGTGATGCCGAGAGCAGCCAGATGACGGGTGCCGTAGCGGCTGACGCTATGGCGGGACAGGGGCAGGATGACGCCAGCGGCTTCGATCCGATTGCCGCGCACGAGAACAGCACCATCGTGCAGCGGTGTGTCGGCGGCAAACAGATTGAGCAACAGCTCGCGACTGAGCTGGGCACCGATCGCCACACCGGGGTTGAGAAAGTCCTCCGGACGCAGATCACTGCCCATATCCACCACGATCAGGGCACCACGCCGCTGCTGTGAAAGGCGGCCC
>CAJWIC010000074.1 GCA_913040905.1 uncultured Synechococcus sp.
ACGACGAAGGCCTGCTGCGAGGTTGATCAGGCATGAAACGGATGCTGGATCGCAACCGCTGACCGGTCGAGCCAAAGCGAACGCCCTCACTTGATCCCAGCTGGCCTTCCAGCCTCGGAGTTCTGGTCTCCTGCTCGGGTTCCTGGCGTCTCAACACCACATTCCCATCAGCTACCACCCGGTTGCTGACCCAGTTCCAGCTGCAGCGATGGGCTGTCAAGATCTCCCCCGGCTGTGTCAGATGGCAAGCCTTTGGAATGATCACGGTCGTCGTCGCTTCGTCGATCACAAATCCCTGGCCCCTGGCAGCTGCGTCCTGGCGTTTGCCCTGAAACGGAGCGATGGATGTGAGGCGTTGGTCAGCAAGATCCCAGCGCGTGGTTCCTGCATTGATCTCGCCATCCAACTGCTCCAGACGAACGGGTTGGATCAGATCCAGGAATCCCTGCTGGGTGTTGCCCTGGAGTGCTGATGCTGTGATTTCCAGATCCTTGCTTCGCAGAGCACGCACAGGCCCATGCACGCCAAGGTCTCCGGTGTCGAGATTCCAGCTGCCACTGCTGGCCAGGATGTCCGTGTCCGGTGTCACGTCGGGTTGTCGCCCTTCCGTCCAACGCAGAAGCTTTGTCGGCCCCTCGAAACGAAGCGTGTTGCTGGTCTGGATCAAAGTGAGGCGGTTGGCCGTCAATCGCGAGGATGCATCGAGAGCTTCCGGGTTCTGATCCATCACCATGCGTGATTGCGCTGGTTTCCAGACCAGCCGATCCCCACGGATCAGCACCGTTTGGTCGTTGAGTTGTTGAAGCTGCACCTGGCCTTCCAGGATCACCATCTCACCGTCGTTCAACACCGTGGCCAGTTCGGCGCTGATGCGAAATGACGGTTGATCGTTCTTGTACAGAACACCGGATGGACGTCGGGCGCGGACGGTGCGGCTCGACAGGTCATACCGCGCTTCAGGACTGCTGAGATCCCAGTCCCTCAAACCATCCTGTCGGCGTTGATTGAGATCGAGGGAACGGAAGACGAACGGGGGAGACGCCTCCTGCACGGCTTTCGGTTGCTGGACACAGCCGCCCAGACCGCTGCCAAGCAGGAGTGCAGGGATCAGCAGCGCGGAACGACCCATCGCTTCAAAGAGCCTCTTCAAGTTCGAGGCGCTGCATCACCGGTGAGGGTTGGGGAAGAGCGGCTCCAGAGACCAACCTTCCCCATTGCAACTGATCGGTCCAAGTGTCGGGATCAATGCTGTGTCCAAGCTGCTCAAGGATTCGTTCACTCAATTCAGGCAGCAGTGGGCTGAGCAGCAGTCCCACAATCCGTGTGGCTTCCAGAACGGCGTACAGGTCATTGGCGACTTCAGCTTCCTGGCCCGGTTGTTTCATCCGGCTCCAGGGCGCGGTGTCGTTGAGATGACCGTTGGCTGCGATGGCCAGCTGGAGGACAGCTTCCGCTGCTGCTTTGAAACCAAGGGACGGCATGGAGGTCAGAACCGTCGTTACAGCGGTGTTCGCCGCTACGGCGAGGGGATGATCTGATCCGACGGCTTCGGTATGCGGTGGTACGGCATCAGCAAACCACTTCCTGGCCATGGACGAGGTGCGGTTGAGCAGGTTGCCGATGGTGTTCGCCAGATCGTTGTTCACCAGATCAACGAAGCGCTGCTGCTGAAAATCACCGTCGTCTCCGAACTGAATGTCGCGCAAGAGGTACCAGCGAACGGCATCTGCTCCGCAGCAGTCCAACAGGCGCTCTGGATCCAGCACATTGCCCAGAGACTTGCCCATCTTGAGGCCCTCCCGGGTGAGGAAGCCATGGCCGAACACCGTTTTCGGCAGCGGTAGTCCGGCTGAGATCAGCATCGCCGGCCAGAACACAGCATGAAAACGCAGGATGTCCTTGCCGATCACATGCACGGACGCTGGCCAGCCGCACTGCTCCAGGCGGTCCAGATCAACGGGTCCCCCGTCATCCAGTAAAGCGGTGAGGTAGCCCAGCAGGGCATCAAACCAGACGTAGAAGGTATGCCCCTCATGGCCTGGTACCGGCAGACCCCAACTGACATTCACCCGGGAGATTGAGAAGTCCCTCAAGCCTTGGGCGACGAAATTGCGCACCTCCTGGCGCCGGCTCGCGGGTTGGATGAAGTCGTCCCGTGCCACCAGTTCTTCGATCTGAGACTGGTAATGCGAGAGGCGGAAGAACAGGTTTTCTTCATCCCGCCACTCCAGAGGCTTCTGGTGGATCGGGCAGCTGGGATCGACCGCCTCGGCAGGATCGTCCTTGTATTCCTCACATCCCACGCAGTACCAGCCGGTCTGGCGGCCGCTGATCACATCACCGGAGGCTTTGACCCGTGCAAAGAATTGATCGACCAGCTGCAGGTGGCGTGGATCGGTGGTGCGAACGAATCGGTCCTGACTGATTCCCCAGCGTGTCCAGAGGTCGCGATAGCTGGCGCTGATGCCATCGCAGTGCTGTTGGGGGCTCAGCTGGCGTGCTTCCGCCGTTCGCTGAATTTTCTGTCCATGCTCGTCGACGCCCGTGACGAAGACCACGGCACTGCCGTTCAGCCGCTGGAAGCGAGCCAGGGCATCGCAGGCCCGGGTTGTGTAAGTGCTTCCGAGATGCGGCCGGTCGTTGACGTAATAGAGCGGAGTCGTGAGGGTGTAGGGCATCGTTGGGTCCGGACCTCCGCCGCACATCCGCGACGCCGGATCCTAACGACCGCACTCTTCTGATTTCTTGCCCGTATGGCCTGGGACGTAATCGTCTGGGGTGGAGGTACCGGTGGCGTGGCAGCGGCCGTTCAGGCTGCGCGCTCAGGCGCTCAGACGTTGCTGTTGACCCCAGGGCCGTGGCTTGGGGGCATGCTCAGTGCTGCAGGGGTCAGTGCTCCCGATGGGCATGAACTGAGCTGCTGGCAAACGGGGCTCTGGGGTCAGTTCATCCGAACCCTGGCGACAACCGTTCCACAAGGACTTGATCAGAACTGGGTCAGCTGCTTCGGATTTCGCCCCGAACAGGCCGAGCGTTTGCTGCAGAGCTGGGTCAAGGCCGAGCAGTTGCTCCAATGGCGGTCGGGTTGTCGTCTGGAGACGGTTGTTCGTCGAGGTGATCGCATACAGGCTCTGGAGCTGGACTGCAACGGTGAACGCCAGCGGGTGGACAGTCGGATCTGGATCGACGGCAGTGATCTGGGTGATCTGATCGCCTTGGCTGAGGCGCCGTTCCGCTGGGGCTGGGAGCCCAATGACACCTGGAATGAACCCAGTGCCCCATCGGCTGATTCATTGGCAGAGGATCCTTTTTTCAGTCGGCAACCCGTGCAGTCCCCCACCTGGGTGGTGATGGGACAGATAACGGGAGTGGTTTCTCACCCCCGTGAACGGCCGGCACCGGCCGCACCCTTTGACAAAGCCTTGGACGTTGTCGGTCTGGAGCGAACACTCACCTACGGCCGTCTGCCGGGAGGGTTGGTGATGTTGAACTGGCCATTGGGCGGCAACGACTGGCATGACGGACTGCGTCGTTCAATCTCGTCTCAGGACTCAGAACGCGATGCCCTGGATCAGGAGATGCAGCAGCACAGCCTCCAGTTTCTGGATCAGCTCTCCCGCTGCAGCGATGGTTGGCTGACCCGTGGTGATGCCTTTCCCTCAGCTCAACCGCATCTCGCTCTGATGCCCTATTGGCGGGAAGGGCGTCGAATGGTCGGTCACGCGGTGGTTTCCGAACGGGATCTGCTGCCTGTGACACAACAGGCGAGACGCAGCCACCTGCACGCCACAAGTATTGCGGTTGGTACCTATGCCAATGACCACCACTACCCCGGTGATGACTGGCCGCTTGCACCGAAGAGCTGCCGTTGGGGGGGGCGTTGGACCGGTACACCCTTCTGCATTCCCTTTGAGGCTCTGGTCAGTGCCGATGTTTCCAACCTGCTCGCCGCCGAGAAGTGCTTCAGCGTCAGCCACATGGCCAATGGGGCGACCCGGCTGCAACCGCTGATTCTCAACATCGGCCAGGCCGCTGGATTGGCTGCCGCCCTCGCCGCGCGCTGCAACCTCGAGCCACGCGACCTGCCCGTGGAGTCTCTGCAGCAGCAGTTGATTGATGAGCCCCAGGCACCCGCAGCCGTGATGCCTATCTGGGACTGGCCCTGCTGGCATCCGCACTGGCGCGAGGCCCAACGTCGTGCATTGCGCCAACCAGAAACCTTGTTGGAAAACGGATCCCTGACACCGGCCCAGGCTGCGGATCTGTCGCTCCCCGATGCCGCTGAATCCCCTGCTGAACGCCATGGTCAGCAGATCCAGGGACGGTTTCACCGGGACGCTGATGGTTTGCGCTACTGGTTGGAATCAGGATCCATCCGGCGTCAGCTGATCACTCTGGAGCCCGCGGTGGAACAGGTTCTGTCAGGCGCAGCGGACGGAACCCAGATGGATCTGGTCGCCGTTCACAACCCCTGGGGGCCGTGGTGGCGGGTCAGCCAGGTGCTGGCTCACTGAAAGCGCAGTTTCAGTGAGCCCTCGTCCGGATCGACATGCACAACCGTCATCGTCAGCAGCTGACCTGGCGATGGCTCCGCACCATCGGAATGCCCCACCAGGTCCATCGCCAGATCCGGCACGTGCACCAGTGCCAGTCGGTCCTGGGGACGCAGCCAGCGCAGGAACTGAACAGACCACACTTGCTCGCGATGCTGCTCCAGCCAGACCTGTTGCCAGTGTCGCTGGTCCTCTCGACTGATCTGGATCGACTGCCGCAGGGGATCCTCCAATTCATCCAGCAGCTCCCGCAGCTCGGGCTCCTCCAACACCGGCTGCTGCTCCATCCAGGCAATCAACTGGCGGTGGGCCAGCAGGTCGGCGTAGCGACGGATGGGCGAGGTGGCCTGCACGTAGGCATCCAGTCCGAGACTGAAGTGGGGCATCGGTTTGGTGCCCTGCAGGCCTCGGCTGAGACAACGCTTGATCGCCGCATCACGGGCAGGCCCCTCCGGGATCTCCGCCAACTCCTGCTCAGTCGGGAGCTGTGCCGGCGGCTGACTGCGATAGGGAAGGGCCAACCCTTCCCGACGCCCGATCTCCGCGACCACGGCCCCCATCAGCAACATCGCCTCGCTGACCATCACCCGCGCCGGTGAAGGGTCAATCACCTGAAGCTCGGGACCGCTGTCACCACGGCGAAACCGTCCTTCCGGACGATCGAAATTGATCGCCCCCCTGCGCTGTCGCCAATCAAAGCGCCGCTTGAGCAGTGAAGACAGCTGGGCGAGATCCTCATCGCCGGGTGGGGCCAGTTCGATCAGCTCATCGCCATCCTCATAGGTGAGCCGGTATCGGGGTTGCACCCATGAGCGCTGACAGCGGCTGTCAACGATCGCGCCATCGTCATCCAGCAACACCCCAACACTCAGAGCGGGGCAGCGCTGACCAGCGCGAAGGCTGAGTCCATCCGTGGCCAATTCCAGCGGCAGCATCGGCAGCACACCATCAGCCAGATAAAGGCTGGTAGCGCGTCGACGGGCTTCAAGGTCGAGGGGGCTGTGCGGCTTGATCAACCGCGCTGGATCAGCAATGTGAACCCAGATCCAGGGACCTCCCTTTCCTGGTTCCAGGGCCAGCCCATCGTCGATTTCCCGGGTGGCCGAATCATCGAGGGTGTAGACCCGCTGTGCGGTGAGATCCACGCGAGTGTCATCGCCGGCACAGATGTCGCCGGCATGGCTCAGCAGTTGTTCGACGGTCTCCGGACCACCTTCAGCAAACGGGCCGGACCAGACACTGCCGCGCAGGGAGCTGGGTTGATGGGGATCCAGCAGATCCCTTGCCACCAGCCAGGTTTTCAGGGCTCTTCGATCAGGGGGCAGCCCCAGCAATCGCAATAAACCAACGGCAGGCTCCTCCTCCAGGACCGTCTCTGGATCGTGATGGAGCTCCAGCAGCTGATCAAGGCGGTTGGACCAGACCGGATCCAGCAGCCCACGCCGTTGTTGCGTCAGAGCGACAGGTTCATGCAGCAAGGCCAGCTGGTGATTGTCGCGCGCCTGCTTCAGACGTTCTCGACGCTGTTGCAGCCGTTGCTGGCGAATCTCCCGCAAGGGGCGTGCCTGCAGGGTGCGATCCCGTCGCAGGCGAAACCAGGTCTGAGGACCGTTGACCCAGCTCCAGACGGCAGCCAGCGCGGTGAGATCAGGCTGTCCCACCAGCAGATCGGTCAGATCGGCCAGGGAAAGGCTAGGAAGGACCTCATCATCGCTGGCATCACTCACCAGAAGCCACCAGGCTTCAGCACAGATGCGAGATGACAGGGCGATGGTTTGAACTTGCTCCGGCGTCGGCAGTGCGGCCCGGTGCCTGGAATTGCTCAGATGGCCGCAGGGAACAAGGTCTCTGAGTGGAACCTCTTGATCACGACGGTGACCACCAAACATCAAAACCGCCTTGTTGCCCTTGAAGGACACAAGACGGCCGATGAGGGGTTGTCCCTTGATCAGAACGCAGACGATGTCGTCTGCCTGGAAGTTTTGCGCCAAGGCTGAAACGATCAGCCCTCGGGGTTCACGAAGGGCAACAGTGCAACGATGCGTGCACGTTTCACAGCGTTAGTGAGATCACGCTGTTGTTTGGCGGTGAGCCCGGTCAGGCGGCGGGGGAGAATCTTGCCGCGCTCGGTGATGAACTTCTTGAGCAGATCCACATCCTTGTAATCGATGGGATCGCCAGGCTTGATCGGGGAAAGGCGCTTCTTGAAGAAGGAGCTGGACATGGGTCAGGAACGGTTGGAAGAGAATCGGAACTGCAAGATCACTTGATCTCCTTGTGGGGAGTCATCTTGTTGCAGTGGGGACAGAACTTCTTGATCTCCAGCCGTTCGGTGGTGTTCCGGCGGTTCTTCTCGGTCGTGTAACGGG
>CAJWIC010000075.1 GCA_913040905.1 uncultured Synechococcus sp.
CAACGCCATGACCTGGCGATCGATCTGAGGCAGCTCTGTGATCGCGCCGGCGTCGCCTTCCTGGAGGCGGAAATCCAAGGGCTTGACCCAGACCAACAGCAACTGCATCTGGTTGGTCGCCCCTCACTCAACTACGGCTGCCTCAGCCTTGACGTGGGAGCCGTCAGCCGCCCCAGCGCCGCTGGAATCCCCATCAAGCCGCTGGAAACGGCCCTCACGTTTCTCGACCACCAGTCCCCCAACGATCCACAACCGTTCCGGGTGATTGGCGCCGGTGCCGCCGGGCTGGAAGTGGTGCTCGCCCTGCGCCGGCGCTGGCCAGAGCGAGCGCTGCAACTGCAGGTGCGGCCTGGCCAACTGCAGGAGCCATGGGATCGGTTGATCCGACAAGCCCGCATCACATTGATCCCCAACCAGGAGCCATGGGAAGGCCCCAGCCTGCTCTGCACGGGCAGCCGCGGGCCGGCGTGGTTGGCCGAAAGTGGCCTGCCAGTGGATCAAGACGGGAGAGTTCAGACCGACGCATATCTGCGGGTCCGCGGAACAACGAAACTGTTTGCCAGCGGCGATTGCGCCGTGATCAGCACAGCACCCCGCGCAGCATCGGGCGTTTGGGCTGTGCGCGCAGCGCGCCCGCTGGCCGCCAACCTGGAATCAGCCTGCCAGGGCAGACCCCTGCGCCCCTGGCGACCGCAACGTCAGGCCCTCCAACTGATCGGCACCCATCAAGATTCGGCCATGGCGCAGTGGGGGGCCTGGCGGCTTGGGCCATTCCCGCTGTTCTGGCGCCTCAAGCAACGCATCGATCATGCCTTCATGGCCGGCTTTCAGCGGCCAGCCGCCATGAAGGAGGCACTCCCCATGGCCTGCCGCGGCTGCGCCGCCAAGTTGCCAGCCCAACCTCTGTCCGCCGCGCTTGCGCGGGTGGGGCTGGGGGGGCAGCCCGAAGATGCCGCCCTCCTCAGCACTGACCCATGGCGGCTTCAGAGCGTTGATGGGTTTCCAGCCCTGGTGAGTGACCCATGGCTCAATGGCCGGCTCACAGCCCTGCATGCCTGCTCTGATCTCTGGGCCTGCGGTGCCACAGTCTCCAGCGCCATGGCAACGATCACGCTGCCTTTGGTCCCCAACGATGAACAGCAGGAGCTACTGGTGCAGACCCTCGCGGGCATCCGCTCGGTGTTGGATGAACAGGGCGCCGGGCTGATCGGTGGGCACACGATGGAGGCGCGCAGTGCCTCACCCGTTCCAGCAAGCCTTGGCGTACAGATCGCCCTCACGGTGAACGGCAGCAGCCGCAAACCCCCCTGGCTGAAATCGGGCCTGAAAGCCGGCGATGCCCTGTTGATCAGTCGTCCGCTCGGAACGGGGGTTCTGTTTGCGGGGGCCATGGCCGGAGCCACCGACCCCACCGACCTGGACGCGGCCCTGCGGGTGATGAGCTGCAGCCAACACAGCCTGCTGAAGGCCCTCGAAGCCCACCGCCAGGCCATTCATGCCTGTACCGACATCACCGGTTTCGGCCTGCTCGGGCATCTGGGCGAGATGCTCCAGAACAACACAGACCTTTCTATTCAGCTGCAGAGCTCTGCCATCCCGAGCTACCCAGGGGCACTGGCGCTGCTCGGGAGTGGCATCTCCAGCACCCTGGCCCCCGCCAATCGCGCGGCCTGGCGGTTGCTCGAAGGCTCGGTCCGACTTGAACAGCCCCCTGGCGCGGCCCTGCTTGAGCTGCTGGTCGACCCGCAAACCTGTGGCCCCTTGCTTGTGGCTTGCACCAGCGATGCCGCCGAACATCTCACTCGGATCGGCCCGTGGATTCAGATCGGCACTGCAACAACCGTGCATGGCTGAGGTCGGTGGCGCGTGCGTCACAGCGATAACCAGCCAATTCGACCCTCTCCTGCAGGGGTTTGAGCTTGCGCGCCATGGCCGGCGGCGGTCCACTGCTGGCCAGCCAGAGCTGCTGGGGCAGCTCCTCTGAATCCAGCCGTTGTTGCAGAGCTCCCTTTCCATCCCAGGGCGATGCAGGAACCGGGATCCGACCCATCGCCAGCTCCATCTGATCACTGAGGTTGAACAGACGCGGGCGGGGGCTGTAACGCTCCTCCAACCCACTGGTGCGCTGGCTGATCAGACGGAACTGGTCCTGTTCCCGCACACCACCAACACCAGCATCGAGCTCGGTGAATCCAGGTCCCCACCAGCTGGCCAGCAACACCACCAGCACAGCAAGACCGCAGCCGCGCCCCAAACGATTGAGCTCAAAACGGCTGATCAGAACTGCCAGAACAGGCACCACAGCAGGCAGAAGCACCACGAAGTAGCGGCTGAAGGCCATGGGCTTGATGAACGACACCACCACGACCCCGACCACCATCAGCAGGGACGGGATCAGACCGCTGCGATCAAGCAGATCCCGCTCAGGCCAGCGCAAGGATCGCAGCCCGCCCCAGCGCCGCAGTACAACCAACAGCAGAACGACCAAGAGCAATTTGGGCAGCGGCCAGAGGCCAAGACCACGGGCCAGGGTCTCCTCAAACAGGGCGTAATCCGGAGCACCAATCCAGCTGCCGGCCCGGGAACTAAAGAGATAGTCCGCCGCGTAGGCCATCCAGGCCAAGGCCGGGAGGGCGCCGAGGAGGGCGGCGACGGCAAGGGTCCAGCGACGCTGCCAGGCATCCCAAACCCCAGCCGCCAGCAGCAGAAACAAACCATAGAAATGGGTCAGGCCGGCCAGCCCGGCCACCAGGGCGTAGGCGATGGGATGGGCCGAACGGCGCCACCACCAGGCCAAAGCCACCAGACACACCAACACGGCATAGCTCTTGCCTTCAATCGCAAAACGGATCGGGTAAGGACTGCAAAAGGCCAGCAGCGCTGCCGCGGCCGCCACCCTGGGGCGCGACTCCCCAAGGGCCATCGCCTGACGGACCATCACCAGACCACCGCCCACATAGGCCAGCCAAGACAGCAAGCGCAGGCTGACCGGGTTCTGACCGACCAGATTCCCCCACAACCAAAGCAGGCTGTAGTACGCCGGAGGGTGAGTGTCCTCCCGCAGCATGGCCAACAGGCTGGTGAAACTGGGCTGAAAACTTTTGCCAACGCTGTACAGCTCATCGCTCCAGAGCGCCGTGGCGTCGATCAAAAGCAAGGCCTTGAGACCGAAAGCCCCACACAAGGCCGCCACCAACAGGAGCCAGCTCCGCCTCATCGGCTTTGGTCCAGAGCAACATGGCGCTGCCGGCGCAGTTCCTCGCCAAGGGCAGGCCCCGGCCGCCAACCAGCGGCCATCAGATCGCGCGCAGTCTGCGGCGCCTGAATCCTGCGCCAACGGCCCCACCAGCGCAGCAACGGCTTCCATTGCTTCGGCCGAAGTGTTACGGCCAAGGCCACCGTCTCCGGCTGCCAGCCGTGCTGTTCCAGGGCTGCCGACCATACCGATGGGCGTTCTGATGGCAGCAAAGGTGAATGGTCCAACCAGCGCAAAAGCTCAGCACACTGCTGCAGCCATTGCTGCTGCCGGCCAGGAATCTGCAACCGCTGGGCCACCGCCAAGGGATCCGATGCCCCCAGCAGCAGGGCCGGCATCAACGGCAGACCGAGACGCTGCGCCCAGCGCAGCCGCTCCGTTCGCCTGGGATCGTTCTGAAGCCTCAGATCCAACAGCGGCAGCGCCTGCCACTGCTCCAACAGATCCAGCGCAGGAGCCCAGGGTTCACGCTCAAGCAGACGATCCAACTCCATGCGGAGACGACTGGCCAGAGCCGGCGGTGCTGCTGCCGCTGGATCGGCCTGGCACCAGGCCCAAGGCCAGAGCTCAAGGGTCGAACTGATCTGCGCCTGGGCCTCCTCCGCTAAGCGAAAGCCAAGCCGTGCGGCATAACGCGCCGCACGGATCACCCGGGTGGGGTCGTCTTTCACGCTGCCGGCATGAAGAAACCGCAGCTGACCTGCGGCCAGATCCGCCTGGCCCTGATGAGGGTCGATCAACTCCCAAGCCACCAGATCCAATGCCATGGCATTGATCGTGAAATCACGACGCACCAGATCAGCCAAGAGCGTTCCAGCCTGAACCACGGGATTGTGCGCCGGAGCCGGGTAGGACTCCTGCCGCGCCATGGCGAAATCGAGCGGAATCCCATCCAGCTGCAACGCCACAGTGCCGAAGCTTCCGTGCTCCTGCATGGCAGTGAGCCGTGGCCCGCATCGGCGACCGAGCTCCTGCCCGAGTGCAGACGGATCACCCTCCACCACCCAGTCGAGATCGGAAACACCGCTCCAGGGACGACCGAAGCGCTGGTGGAGCAACTGATCACGCACCGCACCGCCCACCAGAGCCAGACGCGACACCCCCACGGTGACCGCCGCGGCGCGCAGCTCCTCCAGCAGCGGAGTCGGCACACCGGGCAGATCCATCTCGGGGCGTGCAGGACAATGGGCCGATCATCTCGGATTTCGTCCTTGTCTGCTCTCACCCGCTGCCTTCAGGAGGAAGCCTCTGCGATCGCCGCCGCAGCGGAGCGCCTCAGTGTCGAGCAAGTGGAAGCAGCTCTCGCGCTGCTGGAACGCTGCGCAGACCGCAAGGCCAAGCTGGTGATCACGGGTGTGGGCAAAAGCGGCATCGTGGCCCGCAAGATCGCCGCCACGTTCTCTTCCATCGGCCTGATGGCCCTGTTCCTCAATCCCACAGATGCCCTCCATGGGGATCTGGGCGTTGTGGCCTCGGAAGACGTGTGTCTCCTGCTCTCCAACAGCGGTGAAACCTCCGAGCTGCTGGAGGTGCTTCCCCACCTCAAACGACGCGGCACCGGCCGGATCGCCATCGTCGGGCGCGCCGACTCCTCGCTCGCCCGGGGCAGTGACGTGGTGCTCGAAGCGGGAGTGGACCGTGAAGTGTGTCCCCTGAACCTGGCCCCCACCGCCAGCACAGCCGTGGCCATGGCCATTGGCGATGCTCTGGCTGCCGTATGGATGGAGCGGCGCGGCATTTCCCCGGCGGATTTCGCCCTGAATCACCCGGCAGGGTCCCTCGGGAAACAGCTGACCCTGACGGCAGCCGATCTAATGGTGCCCGCCAGCAAATTGCACCCCCTCCAGCCGGCAACCACCCTGCCGGAGGTGATTGGTGGTCTCACCCGCGATGGAATCGGCAGCGGTTGGGTCGAGAACCCCGATCAGCCTGGGGCCCTGCTGGGACTGCTCACGGATGGGGACCTGAGACGCGCCCTCCAGGACCACAGCGCCGACACGTGGACCACCCTGACAGCGCAGGACCTGATGACCGCTGACCCGATCACCGTGGAAGCGGATGTGCTGGTGGTGAAAGCGCTGGAACGAATGGAACACAACCGGCGAAAACCGATCTCGGTGCTGCCGGTGGTCAATCAGCAGCACCAACTCATGGGTCTGTTGCGCCTGCATGATCTGGTGCAGGCCGGCCTCGCATGAGACGACTGCGGTGGTGGCGGCTACGACAACGACTGCGCTCCGTGGAGCTGTTGGTGCTTGATGTGGATGGCGTACTGACCGATGGGGGCCTCTGGTTCGATGCCGCAGGCCAGTTGAGCAAACGCTTCGATGTGCGGGATGGTCTCGGCATTCGCCTCCTGCAACAGGCTGGTCTGCACATCGCCTTTCTCAGTGGCGGGCAGGGTGGAGCCACGGAGGTCAGGGCTCAGCAACTGGGCATTTCCCATTGCCTTGTCGGCATCAAAGACAAACCAGCAGCTCTCACGGCCCTGCAGAACCAGCTGGGGGTGACCGCAGCGCAGACAGCGTTCGTCGGGGATGACCTCAACGACCTGGCGGTGCGGCCGGTGGTGGGCCTCCTGCTCGCACCCGCCGATGCCTGTCGCCCCGTCCATCGGGGTGCCGATGCAGTGCTCCGCCGCAAAGGTGGCCATGGAGCCGTTAGAGAACTTGCGGAACGGATGCTTCAGGCACGCGGACGGTGGAGCGACCTGAGCCGTCTGGGGTGGAAAGACCGCAACGATTGATCTGGGGGGATCTGGACTGATCTCGACGCCGAATCAAAACTCAGACCAGGGCCCGGGCCTCCTCCAGCTGTTCGGCGGTGTCCACTGATAGCGATGTGCCCGGCACCGGGAAGGTGGCGATGGTGAGGCCGGCCTCAATCAGCCGCAGCTGTTCAAGCCGTTCAAGATCCTCCAATGGTGACGCAGGCAACTGATCCCAGGCGGCCAGAACATCACCGCGGAAGCCATACATGCCCACATGCCCCCAGTAGGTGGTGTGCTTGTGCCAATCCGCTGGGGCCACATCCCGGACATGGGGGATCGCGGAGCGGGAGAAATACAGGGCGCGGCCGTCGTGAGCCAGGAGGGTCTTCACCACATTGGGGTTGTGAACGGTCTCCGGTTTCAAGCCATAGACCGGTGTCACCACAGCAGGAACCGGATCACAGCGACGGAATTCCGACACCATCGCGTCGATCACCCCAGGGTCGATGAAGGGCTGATCCCCCTGCACATTGATGATCGCGGTCTGCTCCGGGACGACCGGGCTCTCATCCCAGGCCAGGGCCATCAGGGCATCGGCAACGGAGGCAATGCGTTCACTGCCTGAACTGCAGGATTCTGCCGTCATCAGCACAGGGAAACCCCAGCCCTCAGCCAGGGACTGCAATTCAGAACTATCGGTGCAGAGCACCACAGCCGCAACGCTACTGGCCTCACGACACCGCTCCAGCACCCGCTGGATCATCGACTTTCCGCCGATGTCCGCCAGCACCTTGTTCGGCAGACGGGAGGACTGCAAGCGGGCGGGGACTGCCACGACGGATCGGTTGATGGCCATCAGTCCCAGAGCTTCATCGCATCATCCCGAGCGCTGAACCACTCAGCGGCCAACGGTCCACCCATGGTGCGCTGCTCACGGAACCA
>CAJWIC010000076.1 GCA_913040905.1 uncultured Synechococcus sp.
TCTCCACCAGGTTGGCCAGAGCCTGATAGGCCCAGTCGGTGGGATAGACGTCGGAAAACTGGGTGACGCTGGTGACCTGATCAGCGGAAGCCGCGTAATCAGAAACGCCGTTGATGTTCAGCTCGGCGGCATTGGCGCCGGTGGCCAGAAGGCCGAGGGCGGCAGGAGCCACCAGCAGTTGCTGGAAAAGCTTCATTGGGTTCCTCACACAGAACTTGGGCGCAACAGCGCCACATATCTTTCATAGAGCTTTACTTCGGCTTAACCAAGCAAACCTGTGCCAGATGTCTCAATGACTGGCAGCAGGTGTCACTGAACACGTCCAAAAACGTTCGCAGTGAACCTGAACTGAGTTCCGATGGGCGTGCGCCCACAGTGGGAAAGCCCTTTGTGAGCACCATGTCCCATCGGGTCCTGCGCGTTGCCATTTGCTTCGCAGCCGTCCTGCTCGCCCTGCAGGCCTGGCGGTCCTGGGTGCTGTTGGCCAGTTACGACCAGGGCATTTTTCAGCAGGTGCTCTGGAACTCCCTTCAGGGTCATCCCTTTGAGAGCACCCTTTCCTCGCAGCTCTCCACCGATGTGATCCACGCCGGGGAGCTGCCCTCGGTGGACTATGAGCGACTCGGCCAGCACTTCACCCCCACCCTCCTGCTCTGGGCACCCCTGCTTGGCCTAATCGGAGGAACCACCCTGCCGCTGGTACAGGTGGGATTGATCACGGCGGCCGGCCTGACCTTGCATCGACTGGCCTTGGGCCTGCTGCCGGAACGCACGGCCAACTGGCTCACCTACGGCTTCTTCGCCGGCAATGCCCTGATCGGCCCCACGCTGGGCAACTACACCGACCTCTGCCAGTTGCCCCTGGCCGTGTTCGTTCTGATGCTCGGCCTGCTGGAACGTCGCCGCGGCTGGATCATCGGAGCGGCCCTTTGGATCCCCTGGATCCGTGAAGACACTGGCGTGCTGTTGGTGGCCGTCGGTCTGTGGCTGCTGCTGCGGCAGCGGCAGCGCTGGCCGCTGGCCATGGCCTTGATCGCCTGGGGCGGTGGCTGGGTGCTGATCTGCACCAACCTGCTGATGCCGTTGTTCTCCGACGACAACGCCAAGCGGTTCATGGTGGAGAACTTCGGCCAGTACCTGGGTGACGAGAACAGCAGCTCAAGCCTGGGGATGGTGGGACGGGCCCTGCGCCAGCCCCTGCTGCTGCTCCAGCAGTTGGTGGATCCGCCCGGTCAAACCCTGCTGTATCTGCTCGGCCACGCCCTGCCGTTTCTGTTCATCCCCCTTCTCAGCCTCGACACCTGGCTGCTGGCGGGCCCGAGTCTGCTCGGGCTGTTTCTGGCCCAGGGAGCCAACGACCCGCTCTCGATCACCATCCGCTACACGCTGCTGGTGGTGCCGGGCTTCGCCCTGGGAGCACTGTTCTGGTGGCAGCGTCGACCGAACCCCAGATCCGACCAAACAACACGCCTGGTCTGGGGAGGTGCCCTCTGCCTGTCTCTACTGCTGACTGTCAGCAGCAACCCCCATCGCAGCCTGTCGTTTCTGATTCCGGACAGCGTCGATCCTTGGGTTTACAGCACCCCCTGGCGCCAGTGGCAACACGGCACCGCCGCTCGCCACGCAATGAGCGTCATCCCCGCCGATGCCAGCGTGGCCGCCAACACCCCCCTGGTGCCGCTGCTCGCCAGACGGGAGGCGCTGGTGCGCTTTCCCTTCGCCACGGGCTACCTGGATCGATCCGGACTCCCTCAGGAGGTGGACTGGATCGCCGTGGATCTTCAGCAACTTGAGCACTACAGCGTTGCGTTTCGAGGCGACTGGAAGCAGCTGCGCAACAGCCACCGCTGGCTGGCGGCCCATCGCGACAGCCATCCGGTGCAGGCCATCAGCGACGGCGTGGTGGTGCTGCAACGCAACGGCCCGCTGCATTCTGATCTTGAAACGGCACTGGATCAGAGGCTGAGGCAACCACTCCCTGCTGACCCACGCCGACGCACTTAAAAAAACGATGCCCCCGGTCGGAAGACCGACCGGGGGCTCTCGCCGAGTCCGCTTTTGCCGCGGAACCGGATGATCAGTCAGAAGGCGCCGTTCAGCCGGCGTTCTCCGCGATCAGCAGACCCTGCATGAAAGAACTGGATTGCATGGACACCTCCTCCTGAAAGGGTTAATGAGCGCCGGTGGTGCATTCGGTGGTGTCCAGGACCCGAAAGTCCGAAGATGCCACCACACCACTGCGGTCGGGACATTTGAACCCTAACGGAGGTGTCAAAACTTTGGCGACATTGCAGGAACGGCACCGCTGGCTGATGCCACTGCTGCTGTGGTTGCTCACGCTGATGCTCTGGCTGCCGGGCCTGGGAAACCTGCCGCTGCGCGACTGGGACGAAGGTCGCGTGGCCACCGTCGCCCGCTCCAGCACCAGCCTGCTGCCGATGAAATGGCAACAGCCCTACCTCAACAAACCCCCTGGTCTCCACGCCCCGATGGGCCATCTGATCCGTGCCCACGGCGAGCAGGAAGCCCTGGTGCGACTGTTGCCGGCGTTGCTCTCAACCCTGGCGGTGCCAATGATTGTGCTGGTGCGACGGGCCCTAGGCGGCCCCCACCAGCAACGCCAGGCCCTGCTGGCCGGTGTGGTGTTGATGACCCTGCTGCCCATGGCCCGTCACGGTCGGCTGGCCATGCTGGACGGCACCCTGGTGACCTGCAGCCTGTTGCTGTGGTGGGGCTGGCTGCGTGCCCGTCAACACCCCTTCGGAGCGCTGACCGCAGGACTCGCCGGCAGTGGTGTGCTGCTGCTCAAACCACCGGCACTGCTGGGATTAGCCTTCATCGCCCTGGTCGTGGGCGGCAGCAGCAGCTGGCCGCGCCGGCGCGGCTGGATCGGCCTCAATCTGGGGCTGCTGCCTGGGTTGAGCTGGCATTTCTGGCACTGGAATGTGCGCGGCGACGCTGCGCTGTTGATGTGGGGCGGTCAGGGACTGGCTCGCATCACCAGCAGCGTCGGGGATGGCCATGGCTGGTGGACCCCATGGGTGGAGGTGCTGGAGGGAGGATGGCCCTGGCTGGTGCTGCTGCCCATCGGTCTGCACCGGGCCTGGCGGCACCGTCATCACAGCTCCGGACGCTGGGAACTGGGGCTGCTGATCGGCAGTGCCGCGCTGGTGCTGCCGCTCCGCACCCAGTTGCCCTGGTACAGCCATCTGCTCTGGCCCCCCCTGGCCCTGCTCTGTGCGGAAGGGCTGGACCAGCTGCTGGCCAACGGCGCCCCCCGATGGGTGGGTCGGTGCTGGCAGGGTCTTGGCCTGGCGTTGAGCCTGGCGGGACTGACCACGCTGGTCATCCCGGCGCCACAACTGCCTGGCGTCAGCCTGCTGCTGGCGGGGCTCGGGCTGCTAGGGGGGGGCCAGGCCATCAGACATCCCCAGCCCCGACGCCGCCGACAAGGCCTCCTGATCCTCGTGATCGGCTGGGGGCTGGCGCTCTTGGCCCTCTGGCACAGCCGTCTCTGGCTGTGGGAACTGAATGAAAGCTGGGATCCAAGACCCGTGGCCGCTGAAATCCGTCAACTTCCTGCCGGAGATGCGATCTGGCTGGAGGGTCCCACCCGACCCTCGCTGGGCTGGTACGCCGGCCGGCAACTGCGGCGCTACCGCAAAAGCGACCCACCCGCCTCGGAGCATTGGCTGGTGAGTCCGCGCCAGCGCAGCGGCTGTCAACTGAAGGCACCGGCTGTTCCCGGCAATTGGCAGCTCTGGCGATGCAAATAAACCCGAACCCACCGCGGCAGCTCTGGGGTCTGGCCGTCGGCCTGGGGTTGATCGGCTGGGGCTGCAGTGCCCTCCGGCATGGTCTGCTGCAGAGCAACGCCTACGACCTCGGGTTGTTCGATCAGTGGGTCTGGCTGATCAGTCAGGGGCTTTCGCCGATCTCTTCGATGGAGCACGTTCACGTGCTGGCGGATCACGGCGCCTGGCTGCTGTACGGCGCCGGTGCGCTCTACAAACTGCTGCCGTCTGTGCAGTGGCTGCTGGCGGGTCAGGCCCTGGCCCTGAGCCTTACCGCCATTCCGATCTGGTGGTTGGCCCATCAGGCCGGAGTCTCCAGCCGAGGCGGTTGGCTGGCCTGTGGGCTGTGGTGGCTGCAACCGGTTGTCTTCAACACCCTGTTATTTGACGTGCACCCGGAGACCTGGGTGATGCCCGCGTTGGCCGGGGCTCTGTGGGCCGAGCGGGCGGACCGCCCCCGCCTCTGGTTGGCCCTGCTGCTACTGATGCTCGGAGCCCGGGATGGGCTGGTGCTGGTGATCGGGGGCATCGGGCTCGATCTGGCGTGGCGCCGGCGCTGGCGCTGGAGTGCCGCCGCTGCCGGACTGGCAGCAGGTTGGTTGCTGCTGCTCAGTCACTGGCTCTACCCCTGGCTGCGCGATGGCGAAGGGCCCAAGGCCGCTGCTCGCATGTTCAGTCATCTCAGCGGCGGACCGATGCAGATCCTGCAGAACCTCGACTGGAGCGGAGGGCTTCAGTACCTGGTTCTGCTCTGCCTGCCCTGCCTCTGGCTGTGGCGACGGCAATCACTGCCGACACTGCTGATCGGGATGCCCCTGGTGCTGGTGAATCTGCTGTCGGCCTCCGCCAGCTACCGCACCCTGATTCACCACTACAGCCTTCCCCTGGCGGTGGTGACCGTCGTGGCGGCCATCGACGGTGGACTGGCCGCGAACCGACTCCGCCGCGGACCGGACTGGACCCTGATCTGGGCGACAGCCTGCTGGCTGGCCCTGGCCAAACCCTGGTTTTTTTCTGGCCCTTACCTGCAACGTCTACCCAGCCTCGGCAGCACCCAGGAAGCAATCGCACGGGTGCAACCGGATGACGCTGTGCTGACCACGAGTTATCTGGTGCCGCAACTGAGTCAACGCACCAGGATCGCGTTCCCCAAGCGCTCTTCCAACCACAGCCTGGAGAGCGGCCCATGGACGGCACTGCTGCTGAATCCTGAGGATCCCGGCTGGGGTTCGAAGCGGTCGGTGCAGCGCGACCTGCTCAATCAAGCCAGGGACAGGAATTGGTTGTGTCAGCGCTGGAGCTCCGGGCTGACGCTGTGTCAGCCGCCCGCTGCAGAACAACCGTCCCCCCCCGGCAATGCACCAGGCGGTAGAGGCCAGACCGATGCAGCTCCTTGAGTTGCCTGCGGATCGATCGCTGCTGCTTGCGTTCCCGCTTGAACACCGGCGCCAGTGGAGAGTAATAACCGGGAAAGGCCACAACCCAGTCCACCGACTGCTCGGCCCCCTGGCGATCGCGGTAGCGGGTGTATTTCGGGAAGCGGATCACGGCCTCCCGTTCAGCCAGCAGGGGCAAAAGGGGCGTGTCGGCCGCCACGCTGGCCTGGCCTGGGACAAGCGCCACCGCCTCAATAGCGGCAGCCTGGCGTTCCAACATCGCCGACGCCGGCACATGCACCCAGGGCACAAAACTGTCGGGAATCAGGGCTGAGAGGCTGCGGTGGGGGTTGCCCAGCAGGGTCAGCACCAACCCCAGACTGAGAGCGGCCGTCCAGCTCCGGCGCAGCCAGCGCCTGGACCAGAGCTCGGGATGGCGCTGCCACCAGAGAACGGCACCGAGATAGAGCCCCGGGACCAGGGCCAGCACATAGCGAAGGGTCACCGCCAAGGCAGTACGGCCCTGCGAAACCAGGGCGATCAGCAGCGGCACCGCCACCAGCAACGCCGCATCCACCGAGAGCAAGGGAACAAACAGGAGCGGCAGGGTGAGGGCGAGCACAAAGCCGAGGGTGGCGCCCGGAGGCGAGATCAAAGCCTGCAGCAGGGCCAGGGGTCGCTGCAGCAAGCCCAGCACCACAGCCGGGGTCCCACCCGAAACGTCATCCACCAGATGGCCGAACTTCTCCTGCAGAAAGCGATCCGCCAGCGAGGAATCAACGGATGGCTGGATCCAACCGGTGACCAACAGCACCCAGGCGAAGGACGCCAACATCAGAAGCACGCCAAGCCAACGACCGCCCGGCTGCCGCACCAGGGCCCACAAGCCCAGGGAGAACAACAGCAGGCCGCTGTCTTCCCGCACCAGCAAGAGCAGCAGTCCACACACCAACACTTGCCAGACGCGCCGTTCGAGCAGCCCCCCCAGCACGAGAAAGCCCAGCAACGGCAGCCAGATCAGATCGTGAAAGTTCTCCAGAGCCGGACCGATCACAGCCCCGCTGAGGAAATAAGCCGCCGTCAACCGCTCCGCCAGGGCCGCAGGCAAGCGGGAAACCGCCAGTTGCCAGAACACCAAGCCCGCCAGCGTGAGAGCCGACACCTGGAGCAAGGGGAGAGCCCAGGGGCCCAGCCAGGCAACCAACGGCGCACCGATCAGGGTGAGGGCATTGGCGTGCTGACCAAGATGCAGGTAGCTCACCGACGGCAGGGCATCACCCACCGCGACAGCCCCCGACAGCACGGACGAGAGGCTGCTCTCGAACGGACGCCCCTGGGCTGTGGACCAGAGCTCCTGCACAAACAGCGCCTGGTCATAGGTGGCGCTGAGGCTGACCAGACGCCAGCACTGAAGCGTTAGACACACCAGAAAGAACAGGGTTGCCATCCCGATCACCCGCCGGGGTGGCCAAGCGGATCGCAACAGGAGCACCGGCTTGGCTTTGTTCATCGGACGGACTCGGTCGGGCCCAGCAGGACACGAGCCCTGAGCAGGTACAGCAGGGATGAGCCGTACAACAGCAGCTCACCCCATTCCTGATCGCGATTCAGAACGATGCCGGAGGCGGCCCGGGTTGCCACAAAAAAGGCAAGGACAGCCACAGCGAGAAACAGGGGCCAGCTGTAAGT
>CAJWIC010000077.1 GCA_913040905.1 uncultured Synechococcus sp.
CGCCGCACACCCAGAGGCTCTGGCCTCCGCGATCACTCACCAGGCCATCGGCTTCCGGCCAGGGATCCTGATGGGCGTCGCTGGCGTTCAGGACGATTCCACCGTGCACCTGCTGGGGTCGGTGCACGCTGATCCCAGCGCTGATGTAGCCAGCCAGTTCGTCGGGGCCTCGACCCTGCCAGCGGCGCGTGAAGAAGCCGTGCTCAAAGCCCTTCTCGTGCAGCAGATTGCTTTGGAGGTAATAGCCGCCGTAGCAGCCGATCCAGGTCCACTTTTCGAGGGTGTTGAAGCTGCTGTCGGGTCGATCGAAGGGATCGCAGCCTTCCTTCGGCATGGCTGACTTAGAGCGTGGCGATGTCACGCATCATCCAGAAGCCGGCGAAGGCCTGCTCATCCGGACTGGTCTGGATGGCAATGAACTGGAGCCCTTTGCCCCGTTCCTTGGATCGTCCCAGGTCCCCTGCGATGGCATCGGCCGCGGCTGAATCGAGATCACTGACCAACCAGCGATCGTCCTGCCCTGCCTCGAGCACCAGCTGACGACCCTCCACCAGCAGTCGCACCGGCTCAAGGCCTCCCAGCCAGCCGGCCATCGCCAGGGCACGGCTGCTGCTGAACAGCCGCAGGCCAGGCACCGGCTGATCGGTGTCCAACCCTTTCGGCAGGGGCAATAGACCGCTGAAGCTGGTGGGCCAGTCCGCGGCATCACGCAGAAGATCCGCAGGTAGTGATGCCCAGGACCAGGCATCGCCCTGGACCTCTTCGGGGAGCGGCACCGGCGGGGTGGCGATGGGTGCGGGCGGAGGGGCCAGAGGCCCTGCCATGAATCCCTCCTCCAGGGGGTAAACCTCCTGCTCGCGCTGTTGCAACCAATCCAGCAACGCGTAGGTGCGACGACTGGCGATCATTTCCAGATCCAGCTCGGTGGCGGCGCGCTGGACCATCGTTCGCATGGAGCTGCGCCAGCAGCGCAGGCGACGAGGTGCAGGCCAGCCCGCGTCAACGGCGCACTGCCGTGCTTCGGCGAGGGCGGAACTCAACCAGATGGAATTGACCTCCCCCGATGGGCAGCACTTGGAAAAACGGAAAGGAGTTTCCCTGGCATCCGCGGCGGGGGTCGCGGTGATCAACAGTTCCCAGCGTTTGCGCCCGTCGGATTCAAGAATCGGTCGGGAATAGAAGTCCAGCTCCCAATCCGCGCCGACCGTTTGCGTGGCATTCATCCGGCGTCCTGTTCCCGTTGTTTGAGCGTGTTCTGGGCGCGGCTGGCCCGATCACTGGCCTCCGCCATCACCTTGTCTTTTTCAACCAGGAGCTCACCGGGTGGTCCCTCCAGCAGAGCTGTGTTCAAGCCGATGCGGCCACGGCCGGGGTCCAGCTCCGTGATCAGCGCCTGAACACGCTCCCCCTGATCAAACACTTCCCGGATCGAGCGAAGACTGCCGTTGGTGATAGCGGACTGATGCAGCAGACCGCTGATTCCCCCCAGATCGATGAACAGTCCGTAGGGCTTCACTGCGGCGACTACGCCTTCCACGAGCTGGCCCACCTCCAGCTCCTGGAAACGGGCTGCCACTGCGGCCCGTTTCTGCGACAGCACCAGCTTGCGGGTTTCTGAGTTGACCTCGATGAAGGCCACCCCAAGGGTCTTGCCCACGAGCTCCTGGTGGTTCTCGCCGTCCTCCAGCTGGGATCGGGGGATGAACCCCCGTAGACCTTCGAGATCGCAGGTCACACCGCCACGGTTGAAACCGTTGACGACAACCTGCACCACCTTCCCTTCCTTTTCGAATTCCTTGACCTTGTCCCAGCTCTTGCGCAGTTCCAGGGCCCTGCAGCTGATGGTGACCATGCCGTCGGCGTTCTGTTCGCGGGTGACCAGCACCTGGACTCGCAGACCTTTGGGGAACCGCTCGCTCAGATTGGTGATCACACCCAGGCCGGCTTCGCTCTTCGGCATGAATCCGGGGGCTTTGCCGCCGATGTCGACGTAGATACCGTCACTTTCAAGGCCGATCACCGTTCCCTCCACCACGTCACCGGTGGTGCCGATGGGTGCGTTCTCGTCCAGGGCGGCGAGGAATGCCTCTTCATCGAAGTCGAAGTCGTCGACGCTGCGGGGCTTGCTTTCGTTTCGGCGGCGGGGGGCCTGTTCGGGAGCCCCCATCAGATCCGCCATGGTCATGCCCTCCATGGCACCCATGTCGAATCGGTCCTCATCAGCCTCGTTCGACGTTGATCTGGGGGGACCCACCAGCCCGGCCTTTTCTTCCAGCAGCCGAGCTTTTTCGGCCGCTGCTTCAGCGGCTGCACGTGCTTCAGCAGCTTCGCGCTGCAGCTGTTCCTGCTCCTCCTTTCGGTTGATCTTCATCACCTGAAGCGGAGGGGTCGCTGCCGCTCGCGGTGCCTTGGGGCGATTGGGCTGCGAACTGCCGGCTGCGGCCATGAACCAGAGATGATCGATCGGCCATTCTGACAGGGAGGGACTGGCCTGGGAACCATGAAATGGGAGTTTCGATGACTGGCCGTCAGCGCCGCTACGAGCAGCTCGCCTGGCCTGAAATTCAGAGGTTGGCGAACGGGGAGGGATCCACCCTGATCTGGCCCTTCGGTGCCTGTGAACAACATGGCCCCCATCTCCCCTTGGTGACCGATGCCCTGTTTGCCGAACGGATCACTGAGGCTGTCGTGGCCGATCTCAATCCGCAACTGCCGATCTGGAGCCTGCCGACCCAGGTCATCGGCTTCTCGCCGGAGCATCGATCCTTTCCCGGCACTCTCAGCCTCTCCTCCGACCTGCTGATCGCTGTGGTGGTGCAGCTTGGGGAACAGCTGGCTGCCATGGGATGGCGTCGTCTGGTGCTGTTCAACGCCCATGGTGGCCAGATCGCTCTGCTGCAGGTGGCGGCCCGGGAGTTGCGGCAACGCTGTCCAGCGATGGCCGTGCTGCCCTGCTTTCTCTGGAGTGGGGTTGAAGGTCTTGCCGATCTGCTACCGGCTCATGAGCTGGAAAACGGCCTCCACGCCGGCATGGCGGAGACATCGCTCATGCTTCATCAAGCCCCTGAGTTGGTGGGTGAACAGCGCCCTGTGGACGGTCTGCCCGGATTGGAGGGCAGGCCATGTCCTCCCAGCGGTTGGAGTCTCGAGGGGGCGGCTCCCTTCGCCTGGTTGATGCAGGACCTCAGTCACAGTGGTGTGATCGGAGACAGCAGTGCTGCATCAGCAGACCTCGGAAAGTTGCTGGAACAGCATCTGGTCGTGCATTGGACCAAACGGTTGCGAGCCCTGTTGGTGAGCGACTGGCCGGGGCCTGGTGAAGCCGCTGACAGGACCTCTGCGTCCTGAACTGAGAACGCTGCGCTCTCCAAGGTGTTGGGTCCTGGTTATTCTCGGTCCCACTGAAAGTGGTGGACCACGTCCTATGACGACCCTCAATGCACCCGAGGCTGCTGTGGTGGAGGGCCTGGACGCGCTGCCGGATTTCACCACTGAGGCTTACAAGGACGCGTATAGCCGCATCAACGCGATCGTGATCGAAGGTGAGCAGGAAGCTCACGACAACTACATTTCATTGGGCACCCTCATCCCTGACCAGAAGGATGAACTGGCCAAGTTGGCGCGGATGGAGATGAAGCACATGAAGGGCTTCACGTCCTGTGGCCGCAACCTGGGTGTTGAAGCTGACCTGGCATTTGCCAAGAAGTTCTTTGAGCCCTTGCATGGCAACTTCCAGGCGGCTCTGAAAGAGGGCAAGGTGGTGACCTGCCTGCTGATCCAGGCCCTGCTGATCGAAGCCTTCGCGATCTCCGCGTATCACATCTATATCCCTGTAGCGGATCCTTTCGCCCGCAAGATCACTGAGGGCGTGGTGAAGGATGAGTACACCCACCTCAATTACGGCCAGGAATGGCTGAAGGCCAATTTCGAAGCCAGCAAGGACGAGTTGTTTGAGGCCAACAAGGCCAACCTTCCCTTGATTCGCTCGATGTTGGAGGACGTTGCCTCCGATGCTGCGGTGCTTCACATGGAGAAGGAAGACCTGATCGAGGATTTCCTGATCGCTTACCAGGAAGCTCTCGGTGAAATCGGTTTCACATCCAGGGATATTGCCCGGATGGCGGCAGCAGCCCTGGCGGTCTGAGCCGAAGCCGACCCTTTGGCCGGTTTGTTCACAGGACCTTGACCGTCTTCCCTCGTTGCCGTGGGACCATGGATGATCGGTTCGTCATTAGCGGCGTGTTTAGAGCGGGTGCATGTTTGGTCTGATCGGGCATTCAACGAGCTTCGACGCCGCCCGTCGCAAGGCGATGGAACTGGGTTTCGATCACATTGCTGATGGAGACCTGGATGTGTGGTGCAGTGCTCCGCCACAGCTTGTGGAACACGTTGAGATCTCCAGTCCCACGGGGACCACGATTAAAGGTGCCTACATCGACTCCTGTTTCGTTCCCGAGATGCTGAGCCGGTTCAAAACGGCGCGACGCAAGGTTCTCAATGCCATGGAGCTGGCACAGAAGAAGGGAATCAACATCACCGCCCTGGGCGGCTTCACCTCGATCATTTTTGAAAACTTCAATCTGTTGCAGCACCAGACGGTGCGCAGCACCACGCTCGAATGGCAGCGATTCACCACCGGCAACACCCACACCGCCTGGGTGATCTGTCGTCAAGTTGAGAACAATGCACCAACCCTCGGCATTGACTTGAAAACCGCCAAGGTGGCCGTGGTCGGTGCCACCGGCGACATCGGCAGTGCGGTCTGTCGCTGGCTGTCAGCTCGGACCGGGGTTGGAGAACTGTTGCTGGTGGCCCGTCAGCAGCAGCCGTTGCTGGACCTTCAGGCCCAGATCGGCGGTGGACGAATTCTCAGCCTTGATGAGGCACTTCCCGAGGCGGATGTGGTGGTCTGGGTCGCCAGCATGCCGCGAACCCTGGAGATTGATCAGGGCAGCTTGCGCAAGCCCTGCCTGATGATCGATGGTGGCTATCCAAAAAACCTCGACACCAAGGTTGCCGGTGGCGGCATCCACGTGCTCAAGGGTGGAATCGTGGAGTTCTGCAAGGACATCGGCTGGACGATGATGCAGATCGCCGAGATGGAGAAGCCTCAGCGGCAGATGTTCGCCTGCTTTGCCGAGGCGATGCTGCTGGAGTTCGAACGCTGCCACACCAACTTCAGCTGGGGCAGAAACAACATCACCCTTGAGAAAATGGACTTCATCGGAGCTGCTTCGGTGCGCCATGGTTTCTCCACGCTGAACCTCAACCCTTCTGTTCAGGCCGCCGCTGCCTGACGTTCAACACCATGCCTCGCCGTCCTCTACTCGAATTCGAGAAGCCTCTGGTGGAGCTGGAGCAGCAGATCGAACAGATTCGGCAGCTTGCCAGGGATTCCGAGGTTGATGTCAGTCAGCAGCTGCATCAGCTGGAGTCTCTGGCATCTCGCCGTCGTCAGGAGATTTTCCAGGGGCTGACTCCAGCCCAGAAAATTCAGGTGGCCCGCCACCCGCATCGACCCAGCACGCTGGATTTCATTCAGATGTTCTGCGACGACTGGATCGAATTGCATGGTGATCGTCGCGGCAATGACGATCAGGCTCTGGTGGGCGGAGTCGGTCGTCTTGGGGACCAGGCCGTGCTGTTGATCGGCCATCAGAAGGGGCGTGACACCAAGGAGAACGTTGCACGCAATTTCGGCATGGCCACTCCAGGCGGGTACCGAAAAGCCATGCGGCTGATGGAGCATGCCGATCGCTTCCGCCTCCCGATCCTGAGCTTCATCGACACTCCCGGGGCCTATGCAGGGCTTCAGGCGGAAGAACAGGGGCAGGGGGAAGCGATCGCCGTCAATCTGCGCGAGATGTTTCGGCTGCGGGTGCCCGTCATTGCCACGGTGATCGGCGAAGGCGGTTCCGGTGGAGCCCTTGGCATCGGTGTTGCCGACCGCCTTCTGATGTTTGAGCACAGCGTCTACACCGTGGCAAGTCCGGAAGCGTGTGCATCGATCCTCTGGCGTGATGCGGCCAAGGCACCCGATGCGGCCGCGGCGCTCCGCATCACCGGGAGCGACCTGCTCGAACTTGGTGTAGTGGATGAGGTTCTTGAGGAACCCTCCGGTGGCAACAATTGGGCTCCCCTGGAGGCGGGGCAGACCCTGCGGGCAGCGTTGGAACGGCATCTGAGTGAGCTGATGGCCCTTTCGGACGATGCGTTGAAAGATGCCCGTTATCGAAAATTCCGTGCGATGGGGCATTTCATTGAGGGAAATTCACAGAATTCCGACTAAATCCCTTAATGTGTCACGGTTTGCAAACAGCACTTGCCAACGGCTCTGATTACGGGTGCGAGTCGTGGCATTGGCCGCAGAACCGCTGAACACCTGGCCCGCAAGGGTTGGGATCTTCAGCTGATCGCCCGCAGTGGTGATCAGCTCGAACAATTGGCAGCTGAGCTGCGTCCGATCGGTGTGCGGGTGGATTACGGCTCTGTTGATCTCACGGATCCGCAGGCCATCGCCCCTGCGCTGACACGACTCCTTGCGCAGGGCCACATTCCTGCGGTGTTGATCAACAACGCGGGCGCTGCTTACACCGGTGACCTGTTGGCCATGCCATTGGATCGTTGGCAGTGGTTGATGCAGCTGAATGTCACCAGTGTCATGCAGGTTTGTGCGGCCGTGGTCCCTGCCATGCGCGCAACCGGAGGTTTGGTGATCAATGTCAACAGTCACGCTGCCCGCAACGCCTTCCCTCAATGGGGGGCGTACTGCGTCAGCAAAGCTGCCTTGGCCAGCTTCACCCGCTGCCTGGCGGAAGAGGAAC
>CAJWIC010000078.1 GCA_913040905.1 uncultured Synechococcus sp.
CATGTCGGCATACAGGGCGTAGTTGGAACTGCGCACCACCACGTTCTGGCGTTCCAGCTCCTGACGAGCCTTGAAATAGGGAGTCCCCATCGCAATGCCGAGGGCCCGGGCTTCCGCGCTGCGGGCCACGATGCAGCCGTCGTTGTTGGACAACACCACGACGGGTTTGCCAATCAGGCTGGGGTCGAGGCTCTGCTCGCAGGAGGCGTAGAAGTTGTTGCCGTCGATCAGGGCGGTGGCAAGGCCCATGTCAGAGCGGATGAATCACGTGGATGGCCACGCCCCAGATCTGCACGTCACCGCAACGATGCAGCTCCAGGGGCGGATAGGCCGGATTGGCGGCCTCCAGGCGCAGTCGGCCCTGGTGCTGGACCAGGCGTTTGAGGGTGAATTCCCCGTCCAGCACGGCCACCACGACCCGCCCCGGCCGTGGGTCCAGGCTGCGGTCCACCACCAGCAGATCGCCGTGGTGAATGCCGGCGCCGAGCATCGATTCGCCGCTGACGCGTAGAAAAAAGGTGCTGGTGGGATGGCGGATCAGCTGCTCGTTGAGGTCGATTCCCACCTCCACGTAGTCATCGGCCGGCGAAGGAAAGCCGGCCGCCACCCGCTCTCCGGCCAGGGGCAGAGCCAGTCGTGAACGCCGAGACTGGAGGGGTAGCGGCTGGTGGCGGACGTCCATCACGGGCAAGCGAAGCCTTCTTTGATAGTACTGATGTACTACTAGTTATGGGTCTGGTCCGGTGAAGATGGTGTCTCTGGAACCGGGTTTGGATGGCTGACTCGCCGTACTTGATTGCGTTGGCGTTCTTCGATCAAGAGGGACGCCGCGCCATGCCACTGGCAGGAAAGTCCCAGGTTGCGGTGGCGGCAGAGGGCGATGCCCCCGAACAGCTCGGCAAGGAACTGGCCCTGGATCTGCTGCTGCGGGTGTGGCAGCGCAGTGATGACGGCCCCCTGCAGAGGGCGGCGGCGGTCGACAGCCTGCTGCTGGTGGAGTTGCCGATGGAGCGACTGCCGGAGGACCTGCCGCGGGTCAAGGCCGACTGGCTCAGCAGCGGTGACACATCCGCCTGTCTGCAGGCGCTCAAACAGATGTCCTCGAGGGCCTGGCGATTGTCCAGCGAAAAGTTCAGACCGGTGGCGCTGACGCCGGTGTGGTGAGGGGCTCCTGAGCCCAGATGTTCACGGCCACGGAGTAGCGCTCCCCCTCCAGAGGATTGATCCGGTGCAGCAGTCCGGGGGAGAACAGCACCAAGCGGTTGCGCACCGGGGGGATCGAGATCACCGAGCCGAACTGCGGCAACGGACCGGTATGGCCTGTGGTGATGGGTTGGTTGTCCGCCAGGAGCAGCTCACCCCCGGCGCAGCTGACATGGGGGTAGAAGACCGTGGACAACAACGGCAGGACGTAGGCGCCGCTGCGCCGCCCTTCAACCTCGTCCTTGTCGATGTGCCAGTCGAGGTCATTGTTGACGTTGCACCACCATTCCACGCCTGCCCACTGCGGACAGAACGGCGCGGACAAGGGCAGAAGATGCTCCTTCAGATAGCGCTCGATCAGCTGTCGCTGCTGGGGGGCATGGATGGAGCGCGAGCCCCCATCCTCTGCTCGCCAACTGAACAGGGCCTCACCGGGATGGGCCTGCTTGAGCTCGCCATGAATCAAGCAGAGCTGCTGAAGCGCCTCCAGCAGATCCCCAGGCAGCAGGTTGTCGACCACATGGAGCATCAGCCTCAGGCTCGGTGGTATGGGCTTCCCTGCAGGATGGCCTGGGCGCGGAACAACTGCTCGATCAGCATCAAGCGAGCCAGCTCATGGGGGAAGGTCATGGGCGACAGGCTCAATCGCCAGTGGGCAGAGCCTTTGAGTTCCGTGGTTAACCCGTCAGCACCGCCGATCACAAAGGCGAGTCGTTGGTTGCCCAGCTGCTCAAGGCGCCGGGCGAAAGGGATGGAGCCAAGGTCATCGCCTTCTTCCATCAGTGCAATCAGCCGTTCATCGGATCTGAGATTGGCGCGGATGGTCTCCGCTTCCTTTTGCGGCGTGCTGTCTCGGATCTCGATGATCTCCAGGCCGGGAAGCCGTTTGCGATAGAGCTCAATGCCCTCCTGGATCCAGCTGCGGCGGACTTTGCCCACGGCCAGGATGCGACAGCGGGACGGGTTCAAGGGGTGGCCTCGTCTTCGTCGTCCTCCAGCAGCAGCTGGCCAAAGGCCACATAGAGACTTTCCTCCTCGCTTCCGGGGGCGGCATTGGAGGGTTTCGGACGGGTGTTTTTCCCTTTGCCTGACGTTGGCTTCGGCAGTGGCGGAAGCCCCTGGACCGATCCGGATGGGGCGCTGGCGGTGGAAGGCTGGGGGCTTCGCTTGGCCTCAAGTTGTTTCAGCCGGGCCATGAGGTGTTCCGGAACTGTTCCGTCCTCACTGACCTTCATCAGCTCGCGAAACAGTTCCTCGGGGTTGTCTTCGGTTTCAACTTTGTGGCGCACCTGCTGAGCCTTCGGGCTGACGGGCCGCTCCGGTTCCGGCAAGGCCTGGGGCAGCGACCGGCCGAGTTCGCGCAGGCGCTCCAGGCTGCGGGGGTCGAAACTCATCGGATCAACCGCAGCCGAGGCTGTCCCGGGTGGAGCGCCCGGTGACTGGATTCGTGCCATCGGCGACGGCGCACAGGCTCTTGAGTTGATCACCCCGCATCGGAACGTCGGTGAAATCAGCGCCGCTGATGGTCACATCAACGAAGCGGGTGTTGAAGGCGAAAGCTCCTTCCAGAACGGCGTTGGTCAGGTTGGTGCCCGTCATCACGGCTGCGTCCAGGGTGGCTTCGCGTAGATCCGTGTCGCTCAGATCTGCATCCTGAAGCTTGGCGCCGTAGAGCGATGCCCCCCTCAGGTCTGATCCGGACAGGTTCGCTTCGCGCAGGTTGCTGAGGTTGAAGGTGGCTCCCCGCAGATCCTTATCGGAGTAATCCGCACCGATCAGCACTTGCTTGGCCACATCCATGGCGGCACTCACCTGTGATGGGCCTGTCAAAACAAGCAGCAGCCCGAGAGCAGCGGCACCAACCAGGGACAACAGGCGGGAACGCATCCGAAACACCAGTGACTTCGAAACCTTAATGGGCTCAAGCAGGGGGGAATCCTTCGGGCAGGTGCTGATGGCATTCGGATGACAACGCAAGCCAGCGGTGTTCAGGCGGAAACCCGGGTGTCTCAGCTTCTGCAACGGCGGGGTTGGCATCTGCTGGAGCGCAACTGGAGCTGTCGCTGGGGCGAACTCGATCTTGTGCTGCACAAGAACAGACAGCTGCTTGTGGTGGAAGTGAAGGGGCGCCGGTCCCTCGCCTGGGGGCCATGGTCTGTGGACCCTGCCAAGCGGCGACGGTTGGGTCGGGCCATCAGCTGCTGGCGTGCTGAGCATCCAATGCAGGCGGAGTGGTTGCTGCAGGTGACCGTTGCCGTGGTGCCATTACCGCCGGCCCGGGGTGCCGTGCGCTGGTTCGGGCTCGATCAGCTGTGCTGATGAGCCGTTGTTGCTTCTCTCTTGGCGTTCAGTCCGAGCTCTTGGATCAAGCCAGCCATCTGGTGATCACCGTGCCGTCGTAAACATGGCCCGAAGCTTCAACAACTGGCTTCGTTTCGGGGTTCGTGAAGATGTCGTAAAGAACATTTTCAGGACCTTGAAACATCACTGTTGCTCGCGTGGAATCGCCTTTGCAGACTCCGATGTAAAAGGTTTGAACGCCCATCTCTGCGAACATCGCTTGCTGCTCGGGAGCATTCATCCAGTCGCGATATTCATCAAAGGTGTTGCTGATCTTGAAATCCAGAACAGTGGTTTCCGTCATGACTGAACAAATCAGATGATTTCCTTGCGGCCTGCTTTGATCTGTTGTCTTGCTGAGAGAAGTCCAACGGCAAGCAGTATCAGCAGTCCGGCATTGATGCTGATGAAGAACATCGTGTCCATGACGGTGAAGCGGTTCGTCCCTTGATAAGTGGATGGCATGGGACAACCCATCCGTTAGAAGACCTAAATCAGCCTGCTGTTCTCAACCCCTCCCGCCTCCTGCAACCCCTCGTCGACCTGTTCCGATCTCAGTGAACTTGATCGTGGTCCTTGATCGGCTGAATTCAGATTGGGAGACTTGAAGCAGGTGGCCTCCTTCGTTTCCGCTTGACTGAATCGCGGCCGCACGCCACTTCGATCATTTCCCATGGGGTTTCAAGGTCACCAGGCCCGCAAACGCTTCGGTCAGCACTGGCTGAAGGATCAGACGGTGCTCGAGCGCATCGTGGCGGCCGCTGAATTGCAACCGTCGGATCGTGTGTTGGAGGTGGGGCCGGGGCGCGGCGCTCTGACGGAGCGGTTGCTGTCTTCCCCTGCCGCTGCAGTCCACGCCGTGGAACTGGATCGCGATCTGGTGGATGGTCTGCGGGATCGCTTTGCCGATGATCAGCGCTTCAGCCTGCGACAGGGGGATGTGCTGGAGCTGCCACTTGAGCTGGAGGACGGCCTAGCAGCAAGCAAGGTCGTGGCCAATATCCCTTACAACATCACCGGTCCGCTTCTGGATCGCCTGGTGGGGCGCCTTGATCGGCCCGTCAATCCCCCTTATCAGCGTCTGGTTCTGTTGGTGCAGAAGGAGGTGGCTGAACGCATCAGGGCTCGTCCGGGGCACAGCAGCTTCAGTGCTCTGAGCGTTCGGATGCAGTTGATGGCCCATTGCACGACGGTCTGTCCCGTCCCCCCACGCTGTTTCCAGCCACCGCCAAAGGTCCAGTCGGAGGTGATTCAGATTGATCCTCTGCCGCTTGATCGGCGGCTCCCTTCTGCGACTGCCCGTCGGGTGGAATCGCTGCTCAAGCAGACCTTCCTGTCCCGTCGCAAAATGCTGCGCAACACCCTGGCATCGCTTGCGCCGGAGTCACAACTTCAGGCACTGGCCGTTGCCGCTGGGTTTGATCTTCAGCAGCGGCCGCAGGAGTTGGCTCCCCAGGTCTGGGTTGCCCTGGCCAGGGGTTTGAATCAGGGCATTGATGCGGCCTCCGCCGATGGGCACGATCACGGTGACGGCACCGGCCAAGGTGAATCTTCATCTGGAGGTGCTGGGGATCCGACCTGACGGTTTCCACGAGCTGGCGATGGTGATGCAGAGCATCGATCTCGCTGATCGCCTCAGCTTTCGAACCACAGCCGATGCGGCACTGACCCTCAGCTGTGACGATCCGTCCCTCAGCCTTGGTGACGACAACCTGGTGATGCGGGCAGCTCAATTGCTGCGCAGCCGTTCCGGTTTCAATGAGCTGGGTGCCGCCATGCACCTGGAAAAACGCATTCCCATCGGTGCTGGTCTGGCGGGAGGGTCCAGTGATGGTGCCGCCGCTCTGGTGGGACTCAATACGCTCTGGGGACTGGGCCACAGCAGCTCCGACCTGGAGCGCCTTGCGGCTGAACTCGGTTCCGATATGCCGTTCTGTGTGGCGGGGGGGAGTCAGCTCTGCTTCGGTCGCGGTGAGGTGCTGGAGCCGCTTCCTGCCGTTCAGGAACCCCTGGCGGTTCTGCTGGTGAAGGATCCGGGGGTGAGTGTCTCCACTCCTTGGGCATACCGGCGCTGTCGGGAGGTGCAGGGGGATCGCTATCTCACTGGAGAAAACGCTTTCGAGCAACGCCGCCAGGTCTTGCGGGGCATGGCCTGGACCCAACCGATCCGAGCAGCGGAGCCACCACCGTTGCGGAACGACCTGCAGGCGGTCGTGGAGCCTGAGACTCCGGCGGTTCAGGCTGCGCTTCGATTGCTGTCGTCCCTGGACGGCACCCTCGCCGTTGCCATGAGCGGATCAGGCCCCAGCTGTTTCGCACTGTTTGCTGATTCAGCCAGCTGCGCTGCTGCCCAATCAACCCTTGAACACCCCCTGGCTGCCGAGGGATTGCGGAGCTGGTGCTGCAACCTGCGACCGAACGGCGTCAGGATCGAAGCATGAGCACCTCCGACCCCAAGACAACCCCTCCGGCGGAGCAACCCCGCAAGGGACCCTTGAGTTTCCTTTCCGGTGCGGTCACCGCAGGTCTGCTGGCCTGGCTGGCCTTTGGTCTCAGCCGGCGGATGGTGGTTTATTTCGCGGTTCACCCGCCCCACTACAGCTCTCCGATCGCCCAGAACATCGCAGTGACGTTGAAGACGCTGTTGGTGGGACTCTCGTTTCTGGCCACCTTCAGCACAGGATTTGTGGCGTTGGGACTCACGTTGGTGTTTCTTCGCAGTGTCTTCACAGGCCCCTCGAACGACCCTGCCTAGCGTCGTTTTGACAACCCCCTGTTGATGACCCCCCACGACCTCGGGCAGCTGGCGCTTCTTCTGTCTCCAGCGATGCTCCTGTCTGTGTTGCTGCTGTTCACCTTCGCCGCCGGCGGTTGAGGCCGCCCAGGCTGAGATAGCTTGGCCGCTCACCCCGGGCTGGCCGGGATCGCAGCGACGCCGTGGCAGGAACTCTTCTCTTCAACGCCCTGCGGGAAGCCATCGACGAGGAGATGGCCCGCGACCCTCATGTCTGTGTGATGGGTGAGGACGTCGGTCACTACGGCGGCAGCTACAAGGTGACGAAAGACCTTGCCGAAAAGTATG
>CAJWIC010000079.1 GCA_913040905.1 uncultured Synechococcus sp.
GCAGAAGCCGTCACCGCCGAGAACGAGAACTTTCACCCCAAACTCCTGCTGGAAAGAGCGGAACGCTCATTCCGGGCAAGCTACTACAGGGATTTTCGTGGGCTGTGCTTCAGCTGATGGCAACGGTCACGGCCATCAGTCCCGCCACGAGCACAACCCCGCCGAGCATCATCAGCAGAGAGCTGCGGCCGCGGCTGCGGCTGGTTTCGGGGTCCATGACCTCCATCCGCGGTTCTTTCGCAAAGGCGTTCAGGCGACCGCCATCTTCCGTGGTGACCTGCATGGATCGAATGCGAGTGATCGGACCTTATGGGTCCAATTGCCTAACGACAGCCGATGTGTCGCAGGCTTCATCTCACTTCAAATTTCTTCATCACGTTTGATTACTTGACGACTCCCTGGCTGGGCGAGCTGGCGGACGCTTCACCCCGTCTGGGCAGCCGTCCGGAGCGATAGGCGGTCCGTCCGGCGATCACGGCCTGACCCATGGCTTCGGCCATGGCAGCAGGATCTCCGGCCAGGGCGATCGCACTGTTCACCAGAACGGCGTCGGCACCCATCTCCAGGGCCTGGGCCGCTTCGCTGGGAACACCGATGCCGGCGTCCACCACCACCGGTACACCAGCGTTCTCAATGATCAAAGCGATGTTGGCTGCATTGTTGAGTCCCTGGCCGGAGCCGATGGGTGAGCCCAGGGGCATCACCGTGGCGCAGCCGGCGTCCTCCAGCCGCCGGGCCAGCAGCGGATCGGCATTGATGTACGGCAACACCGTGAATCCCTCTTTCACCAGTTGTTCCGCTGCTTCGAGGGTGCCGATCGGATCGGGCAGCAGATGACGGCTGTCGGGGATCACCTCCAGTTTCACGAAGGTGTTGTCCTCCTGGCCCGCCAGCTTGGCCAGTTCACGGCCCAGTCTGGCCACCCGCACCGCTTCCTCGGCGTTGGTGCACCCCGCGGTGTTGGGCAGCATCCAGATGCGTGTCCAGTCGATGGCCTCCATCAAGCCGGCGTGGCCGGCCGCCACGGCCTGCACACGGCGAACGGCCACGGTGACCATGTCGCAGCCAGACCTCTCGATGCTCTGTTGCATCAGGTCCATGGAGGGGTACTTGCCGGTGCCCGTGAACAGCCGGCTTTGAAAGGGGCGGCCACCGATGATCAGGGCATCTCCCTGGGCTGCTGAGCTGGGTGGGTTGGGAACCATGACGCGTCTGAGCAAAAGGGCCTACCGTGCGCCCATCATCCCTTGTGCTCCATGCCTGTCCTGCTCGCCATGGATCTTCCGATCGGCAGCCAGGTGCCATTCCAGAGCAATCCTCAGTTGCCGCTCGATCCGATTCAGCTGGCGATCCCCCTGGAGATTGATGGAGGAGAGGTTGAGAGTTTTGACCCTGTGGCGCGGGCAGCTGAGCTGGAGTCGTCGCTTCCTCGCACCTGGTGCGGAACGTTTCAGCCCTTTGACGGCAATCCCACCGTTGATGTGACGCTTGAACTGAGTGCCGTCACGGCGATGGGCCAGATGGTCGACCTGCGCGGCACCTTGTCGGTGGGGTCGGTGACCACACCGGTTCAGGGCAATCTGCATGCCAAATCGGATCAACTCGATCTGATTCCCCTCGGTGATTCCCTGATTGCCGGTCTCGAGCCCGGTGGTCTGTTCCTTGGTCTTCAGGGTTTCAGCCCCACCGGCTGGCAATCCCCTCGCTTAATCAACAGTGCTGATCCAAGCACTGGTGTCGGTGGTCGTCTTGCCCTCACCAGCGGCTGCCAGGCAGAGAGTGTTGTCCCTGTTCAACCACTCTGGTGATCGTCTGATTGCTCAGACCCGTTTTTCCAGCTTCTTGACGGCTCGTTTGGCCGTTCCGTTGCCGGGTTCAATCTCCAGGGTGCGTCGATACAGCGTCAGAGCTTCTTCGGCGTTGAGCAATTTGTCCTGGGCGTAGCCCAGATTGTTGAGCGCAACGGGGTAGTTGGGTTTGGCTTTCAGAGCCAATTTGTAATGCTTACTGGCACCCTCGTAATCCTTCTGGGCAGCCAGCGCAAAACCAAGGGCGTTTTCGATCACCGCCCGTGCTTCGTCAGGCTCATCGCCCAGACGTTTCAGGGCCTGTTTAAGCGTGGCGGTGGCCTGGGGATACAACCGCTTGCGCAGTTGCACGGAACCGAGTTCGTAGAGATCCGACGCCTGGCGAGACTTGGCTGCGCCGGATTGTTCCAACTGCTGCAGTTGTGATTCGTCGCGACGCACACGCAACAATTGCCTGCCCACCACCACAGCAGCGATGGCAAGCAGGCCAACCAGGCCCAGCAGGTAGGTCTGGGGCAGCAGATTCACAGGATCGAATTCAGCTCTTGGCTGCAGAAACCACGCTGGTGAAGCTACCGGGATCCACAACAGCCAGTTGGGCCAGCATCTTGCGGTTCAGACGAACGTCGGCCTTCTTCAGGCCACCCATCAGACGGCTGTAGCTCACACCGTTGATCCGGGCCGCAGCGTTGATGCGGGCAATCCAGAGACGACGGAAATCACGCTTGCGACGACGACGGTCGCGGTAGGCGTTGCACAACGCCTTCATCACCCGCTGATTGGCGGTGCGGAACAGGGTGCCGTTGCCGCCGCGGAAGCCACGGGCCAGCCGCAGGATCTTGTTGCGGCGCTTACGGGCGACGTTGCCTCTCTTGACGCGGGCCATGACGTTGGAAGGGTGGGATCAGATCGTGTAGGAACGGGCGCTCAGGCGTACGGGAGCATGCGCACCACGCGCAGCTCGTCGGTCTCGTGAACCACTGCCTTGGTGGCGAGGTGACGCTTCTGCTTCGGGGTCTTGTGGTCCAGCAGGTGGTTGCGGAACGCACGACGACGGGTGAATTTGCCGGTGCCGGTTGCCTTGAACCGCTTGGCGGCAGCTTTGCGGGTCTTCAGCTTGGGCATTGCTCTGCTCGTCCGGGCACAAACGACAAGAATACGCCCTGATGTGCCCAACCTCTTAATGATCCGATTGTTGGCTCTTGCGGTGCTGCTGTGGGTGGCATCGGGCTGTCGCGCCCAGGAGAGCCAGCGCCCCCTCCAATCCCCGCGTTCCGAGGAGGTCCAACCGCTCCTCACCCATCGACACGTGGCGGCACCACCGGCGGTGACGGCGCAGCAACCGGTGCTGTGGGTGTCGCTGGGGGCGCACCTGGGCAATCGCGCTGATGCGTCAGCGCTCACGTTGACGGCAGCTTCCGGCAACCTCAGTTTGAGGGATCGTTCCGGAAGGCAATGGTCTTCAGAGTCGGTCCAGATCAGTTGGCGGTCTGTTCCGTTGCGGGCACCGTTGGCGTTGGCCCGCCGGGTGGCGGGTCCCTTCGCCAGCTTTGAATCGGCGGAGCGGGTGGCGTTGCGCTGGCGGGCGCTCGGGGTGGCCGCTGATGTGGCTCATCCCTCTGATTGGGAGGTCTGGGCGCCGGCGGGGGCTCCGGCTCCAGAGGATCTGATGGTGCGGGACTGGTCCAGTCGATTGGCGAACAGCATCGAGCCGGTGCTGCAGCTGCCCGAGGGCGGGCAGACGCTGAAGGGCCCGTTGGAGATCGATGCTCCGGGCGGATTGCGTTGGGGCAAAGGCGTGTTCCAAGGCCCGTTCCGTCTGCAGCGGGATGCCTATGGCAGCTGGACACTGGTGGAACAGGTGCCCTTGGAGCGTTATCTCGAAGGTGTGGTGCCCCATGAGATCGGTGCGGGTTCACCGCCGGCGGCATTGCAGGCCCAGACCGTGTTGGCGCGCACCTGGGCCCTGGCCAACAGCCACCGCTTCCGGATTGACGGCTACCACCTCTGCAGCGACACCCAGTGCCAGGTCTACAGCGACCCGCGTCAGGCGGGGTCAGCGGTGCGGCAGGCGATCACCGCGACTCAGGGACGACTGCTCAGCTGGAAGGGAAAGCCGATCAGCGCTGTTTATCACGCCACAAACGGTGGTGTGATGGCAGCGGGGCCTGAGGCGTGGTCGATGGATGCTCAGCCCTACCTGAGGGCGCGGGTGGATGGTGACGCCGGTTGGCAGCAGCGCCATGGATTGCCGTTGCAGCAGCGCTCAGCGGTGGCCAGCCTGCTGGCGCAACGCGAGGGGGCCTATGGCAGTGCCCATCCGCGTTTTCGCTGGACGCGAACGTTGACGGCAAGCGGGATCCGCCAGGCCCTGGGAGCGTCTGTTGCCGGATTAAAGGGCCCCTTGCGACTCGACGTTCTGGAGCGGGGCCGCAGTGGCCGGGTGCTGGCCCTGCAGGTGTCCGGCACCGATGCTGGTGCGCCGGTGGTGCTCAAACTCGACCGGATCCGCCGGACGATTCGGCGTTTGCCCAGCACTCTGTTCGTGATCGAGCCCCAGGGGGATCAGCGCTGGTTGGTGCGTGGAGGCGGCTTCGGTCATGGGGCCGGGCTGTCCCAGGCGGGTGCCATCGAGCTGGCCTGGCGGGGCTGGTCCACCGAGCGGATCCTCGACCACTACTACCCAGGGACTGTCTACGGCCCCCTGCCTGCGCCGCTGGAGTCCCCTTAGAGTCCTGCCCACACGAGTGGTTGCATGGCGTCCACCCCTGGATCTGGTGATCACCGCAGGGTGAAGTCGGCAGCCTTTCTGTTCGCCTGTGGATGTGCTGGTGCAGCACCCCACTGGCTGGATCCGGTGCGATCGCTGTGGCCTGCCATCAGCCTGGCAATGCTGCTCGGCGGATATGGATTGCGCACCGTGCTGCGTGCCGATCTGAAGCGTGGTGACACCGCTGAGGTGGTGAAGCTTGATCGCGCATCGCTGCCCAGCCTGGATGTGGTGGTGGCGGCCCGCGATGAGGAGGGCGTGGTCACGCGCCTGGTGGAGCGGTTGACGGCGTTGCGTTATCCCGCTGATCGCCTCACTACCTGGGTGATTGACGACGGCAGCCTGGACCGCACTCCCCAGTTGCTGGATCAACTGGCGGAACGCCATCCGGGGTTGAACGTGATTCACCGGCCGCGCGATGCCGGTGGTGGCAAGTCCGGTGCCTTGAACACGGCATTGGCTCAGCTGAGCGGCGATTGGTTGCTGGTGCTCGATGCCGATGCCCAGTTGCAGGAGGATCTGCTGGAGCGGCTGGTGCCCTACGCCCTCGACGGTGGCTGGTCGGCGGTGCAGTTGCGCAAGGCGGTGATCGACGCCGATTGCAACTGGCTGACGCGGTCGCAGGCGATGGAAATGGCCCTGGATGCGGTGATCCAGACCGGACGGCTCTCCACCGGTGGCATCGCAGAACTGCGGGGCAATGGCCAGCTGATTCGCCGCTCGGTGCTGGAGGCCAGTGGTGGTTTCAACGAGGACACCGTCACCGATGACCTCGACCTGAGTTTCCGCCTGCTCACCCACGGCGCCCTGGTGGGAATCCTCTGGGATCCGCCGGTGCAGGAGGAGGCAGTCCCTGGGTTGAAGGCTCTGTGGAAGCAGCGGCAGCGCTGGGCGGAAGGTGGTCTGCAGCGCTTCTTTGATTACTGGCCGACGCTCACTTCAGGACAGTTGTCGCTGCGTCAACGCTGGGATCTGGCCTGTTTCTTCCTGCTCCAGTACTGCCTACCGCTGCTGTCGTTTGCCGATCTGAGCACCAGTGTGATCAGCCGCACCGTGCCGACCTACTGGCCGCTGTCCTTTGTGGCGTTCGGTGTGTCGGGTCTGGCGTACTGGCGCGGTTGCCGTGGCTGCAATGAGGGGCCCTTGATTCCACGCCCCGGCGTCTGGCACCTCCTGGTGGCGATTGCTTATCTGGGCCACTGGTTTGTAGTGATTCCCTGGGTGACGCTGCGGATGGCGTTGCTGCCCAAGCGGTTGGTCTGGGCCAAGACCAGCCATGGCCAGGACCATCCGGTCCAGGTCTGACCGTGCCCCCTTTCTCGTCGTTCGATCAGGCTGAGGATCGCTTTGAGGATCTGGTTTGGGGCCAGGTTCTCGTGACACCTTTTGAGGTTGGGGCCTGGGCGCTGCTGGAGCCGATGGGGGAACAAAACCATGCGCCCCAGCTGTGTTGGATCCGTCCAGATGTGTTGGGTTGTGTCTGGATGGCAGGGAGCGGAGAAGGGACTGCTGGCATGTCGGTGTTCCTCTCTCTCTTGAGCGCTGAAGGTGGACGTTGGTTGGAACCGCAGCGGATTTCCAGGGATGTTGAGCGGTCGGAACAGAACCCCTTGCTGTTCGTTTCCGATGGCTGTCTGCACCTGATTCATTCCGCCCAACTGGTTCGCGATCCAGCGGATCGTGATGCGCTCGAGGGATCCAGCAACTTTTCCATGCAGTGGACAGCCGTTCTGCGACATCAGCGCCTGGTGCTGGAAAGGCTGGACCTTGCAGACCCTGAGACCTGGTCGGTCGAGGCATGGTCCAGTCCCGTTGACCTGTTGAACGATCCCGCCTTCTGCCGCAATCCCCCTCATCCTTTGGAGAGTGGAGATTGGTTGTTGCCGATCTACCGCAGCCTGGAAGCGGGCGGGGCCTTTGGTCATGAC
>CAJWIC010000080.1 GCA_913040905.1 uncultured Synechococcus sp.
GGAAGCTGCGGTTGCAGCTGATGAAACCGGTCACCTGGATCCCCTTGATCTGGGGTGTGATCTGCGGAGCGGCGGCCAGTGGTAACTACCAGTGGAAGCTGGATCACGTTCTGGCGGCCTTCGCCTGCATGTTGATGAGCGGCCCGCTGCTGGCGGGTTTCACCCAGACCATCAACGACTACTACGACCGGGAGATCGACGCCATCAATGAGCCCTACCGGCCGATTCCTTCCGGAGCGATCCCCCTGGGCCAGGTGAAGTTGCAGATCTGGCTGCTGCTGATCGCGGGCCTCGCGGTGTCCTACGGCCTCGATGTCTGGGCGAAGCACAGCACTCCTGTGGTGTTCCTGCTGGCCCTTGGGGGCTCGTTCGTCAGTTACATCTACTCAGCACCACCACTGAAGCTGAAGCAGAACGGCTGGCTGGGGAACTATGCCCTTGGTGCCAGCTACATCGCTCTGCCCTGGTGGGCAGGACAGGCCCTGTTCGGTCAACTCACCTGGAGTACAGCGCTGCTGACCCTGGCCTACAGCCTTGCGGGCCTCGGCATCGCGGTGGTGAATGACTTCAAGAGTGTTGAGGGAGATCGGGAACTGGGGCTTCAGTCCCTACCCGTTGTCTTCGGGATCAAAACGGCCAGTTGGATCAGCGCCGGAATGATCGACATCTTCCAGCTGGCCATGGTTGCCGTTCTCATCGCCATCGGTCAGCATTTCGCTGCGGTTCTGCTGGTTCTGTTGATCGTGCCCCAGATCACCTTCCAGGACATCTGGCTGCTGCGGGACCCGGTGGAATTTGACGTTAAATACCAGGCCAGCGCCCAACCTTTCCTCGTCCTCGGCATGTTGGTAACCGCTCTGGCCGTCGGCCACAGTCCACTCACTCAGCTGATGTGAACCGCTCCCGTCTGCATTGGGCCCTCATCGCCGCTGCTGCAGCGGGGGTGGGCATCGGTGCCGCTCTCGGAACACGGGCGCTGACCAAGCTGATCGACACGGCTCTGCCGGATGCCCGCGGCATCACCAACTTCAACCGCCCTGGAACGATCACCCTGTTGTCCACCCAGGGACGCATCATCCAGAAGCTGGGACCAGCCACCCGCGACAAGCTGGAGCCGGGCTCCATGCCCCTGCTGGTGCAACAGGCCTTCATCGCCGCTGAAGACCGCCGTTTTTTTGACCATGACGGGGTCGATGGCTGGGGCATCGCCCGGGCCGTTGTCACCAATGTCCGGCAGGGTTCGGTGCGGGAAGGAGCCAGCACCATCACCCAGCAACTGGCTCGTACCGTTTTTCTCAGCCAGGACCGCACCATCATTCGAAAGCTCAAGGAAGCCGCCCTGGCCATGAAGCTGGAGCGTCAACTGAGCAAGCAGCAGATCCTTGAGCAGTACCTCAACTTTGTGTACCTCGGATCCGGGGCCTATGGCATCGCGGATGCCGCCTGGAACTATTTCTCCAAAACGCCCGATCAACTCACGCTGCCGGAAGCCGCTCTGATCGCCGGTCTCCCTCCGGCACCATCGATTTACTCACCCCTGGTGAATCCGGAACTGGCCCGGAAGCAACGCTCGATCGTGCTGGAGCGGATGCGTCAGGAGGGTTTCATCACCCGGGCAGCTGCCTTGGCAGCGAACAATTCACCACTCAATCTGAAACCGGCCACACCGAAATACTTCAACAGCGCAGCGCCGTTCTTCACCGGCTGGGTGGCCAAGGAGCTCCCAAAAATCGTCACCCAGGAACAGCTTGAGGTGGGCGGACTCAAGGTGCGCACCAGCCTCAACCTCGACTGGCAACAGAAGGCCCAGCAGGTCGTCCGTGAGTATGCCCCCTTCGACACCGAAGGAGCCCTGGTGACGATCCAACCGGGCACTGGTCTGGTACGCGCCATGGTGGGGGGCAAGAGCTACAGAGACAGTCAGTTCAACCGCGCCACCCAGGCCCTGCGATCGCCGGGGTCAACCTTCAAGCTCTTCCCCTACGCGGCAGCCATCGACCGAGGCATCAAACCCGAGGACATCTTCATGGACAAACCCCGCTGCTGGCGGGGCTACTGCCCGAAGAACTTCGGCGCCAAGTACTTCGGACCCATTTCCCTGGCAGACGCACTGAAGAATTCACTCAACACCGTTGCCGTTCAACTGCAGGACACGGTGGGCTTCGACGCCATCATCGAAATCGCCAACGGCTTCGACATCGGTACCAAACGGCCGCTCGGCAAGTACTACCCGATGGCGATCGGGGCCTACGAGCAAACGGTGCTGGAGATGACCGCGGCCTATGCCGCCGTGACCAACCGGGGGGTGTTCGTGCAACCGACACCATTCGAAGAAATCCGCGGTCCGAAGGATGAACTGATCTGGAGCCGGCGTGTTGATGGCGATCGCGGCCGTCGCGCCCTCGACAGTGATGTTGCCGATGCCATGAACTGGATGCTTCAGAGGGTTGTGAGCGGTGGCACGGGCATTGCCGCCAAGTTGGACAACCGCCCCGTGGCAGGCAAAACCGGAACCTCAGAAGGAACCCGCGATCTCTGGTTCATCGGATCCATCCCTCAGCTCACAACGGCCGTGTGGTTCGGATACGACGACAACAAGGAAACCAAGAGCAACAGTGGCGAGGCCGCCTGGGCCTGGAAGCAATTCATGCTGCAGATCGAGGACGAGTTTCCACCGCAGCCGTTTGCGGAGAAACCCGTGCTGAAGCGCACATTCCAACCTCCTGGCAAGGCCAAACCGAAGAAGACAGACAAAAAAGTCCCTTATCGCGGCTACGCCTACGAGCCGCAGCCCACCGACTCGGCCCCATCCTGGGAACCTGACCCGTCGATGGAACCGCTGCCGCTCCCTCTGCCTGAGCCAACCCCCTTACCCCAACCTCGAATCGAGCCTGATCCAGCTCCCGTGGCTCTCCCCAAACCACCGGAAGAGCCGCCCGCCGAGGAGACAGGCCGCCGCAACTGGCTCAAACCGCAGATTCAACGCCGCTGAAGCACAGCGGCATAGAAACCATCACCACCGCTTTCAGCATCGGGCCAGCGCTGGGTCTCGTCGACCAACCTGAGCCCAGGGTGATGCTCAAGAAGCCACTGGATCTGAGCCGTGTTCTCCGCCGGGTGAATCGTGCAGGTGGCGTAGACCAGGGTTCCGCTTTCAGCCAACAGCGGCAGCAGCCCTTCCAACAGAGCCCTCTGGAGGGGCAGGAGGCCCTCAATCGCCGCAGGGGTCATCCGCCAACGCGCGTCGGGATGACGGGCCAGGGTGCCCAATCCGGAGCAGGGGGCATCGATCAGAATCCGCTGGAAGCGCCCACGCCACTGGGGGCGGTTTTCCAGCAGCTGCTCGGCATCCGCCGCCAGGGCCTGAATCGAACCATGGCCGAGCCGGGCGGCATTGGCCGCCACCCGTTTCAAGCGACCGGCCGATCGGTCCACCGCCCAGATCTCAGCCTGATCCTCCACCAGCTCCGCCAGATGGGTGGTCTTCCCCCCAGGGGCGGCACAGGCATCGAGGATTCGATCTCCGGGCTGCGCAGCCAGCAGCGGTGCCACCCACTGGGCTGCCCGATCCTGAACACACCAATGGCCCTCGTCATAGCCAGGCCAGCTGCGCAGATCACCCTTGTGACCCTCCACCTGCAGTCCCTGGGGACAACCATCGATGGGATGACAGCTGATCCCTGCACTCGCCAGGGCCGCCATCACCTCCGCCCTGGACGCCCGCAATGGATTCACCCGCAGATCCAGGGAGGGCACCTGATTGCAGGCGGCTGCCACGGCGGCTGCCCCCTGCTCCCCCCGCCACGCCAACAGCAGCGGCGGCAACCAGTCCGGCAGCGAATGCTCAAGGGCGAGAGCGGCAGCCCAATCGGAGGGTGTCTCCAACCCCTGGCCGGCTTCCCGAGCCCGAAGAGCGGAGCGCAACATGCCGTTGACCACGGGAGCCAGACGGGCCAGGCCAACGGCTTTCGCCAGATCCACAGCCGTGTTCACTGCAGCGGAGGCAGGGATGCGCTCCATCCAGAGGAGCTGATACAGGCCCACATGCAGGAGCCAACGCAATTTGGGCGGTTGCTTTGCCGCCGGGATCTTGCCCAACCGGTCCAGCCAGCCATCCAGGCTGCGACGCCGGCGGATCGCTCCGTAGGCCAGCTCCGTCGCAAGGCCGCGATCGGCGCCAGCCAGGGGGTGCTCCCGCAGGGCCCGTTCCAAGGCCACATCGGCATAGGCCCCGGCCGCCACCGCCTGCAGCACCTCCCAGGCGAGCCTTCGTGGAGCCAGTCCTTTGGTCTGCGGCTGCGTCAATCCCTTCAACCCTCAGGATCCAGACATAGCGTCCGGCCGCCACAGCCGATCCTTCAACGGCAAACGGCCCTCCTCATCCACAGGAACCCCTTCCGCCAGCAACAGCTCCCTCTGGATCCAGTCGCTGCCCTCGCGGCTGAGGCTCATCGAAATGCGTCCCTGAGCGTTCACCACCCGGTGCCAGGGCACCTCAGACGGCAAAGGCAGGCGTCGCAAGGCCCAACCCACCTGCCGAGCGCAGCCATAGGCACCGATCAGATCAGCGATCTGGCCGTAGGTGGCCAGACGGCCATGGGGAATGCGCGACACCGCATCCCATACGCTCGAGTCAAAGGAGATGCGGTCGTCCATGCCCCTGCTGCCCAGACGGTTTGAACGGCTGAAATCCGTTTTGAACCATCGCATGGCAGATCTCACCGTGCTGCTTGAGCACGTGGAGAAGCCCCACAACCTTTCTGCCATCCTGCGCAGCTGCGATGCGGTGGGAGCCCTTGAGGCCCACATCGTCAGCCTGCAGGGACGTCCCCGCACCTTCAACAGCACCGCCCAGGGCAGTCAGAAATGGGTCGCTCTCCACGACCATCCGGACATCGAGACCGCGATCAGCAACCTGAAGACCAAGGGATTCCGGGTCTACGGCACACACCTCGGGGTTGAAGCGAAGGATTACCGGGACTGTGACTTCACGGGGCCAACCGCCTTTGTGCTGGGTGCGGAGAAATGGGGCCTGACCGACCGGGCCCGCGACTTGATGGATGAAGCGTTGTTCATCCCGATGCGGGGCATGGTGCAGTCCCTGAATGTTTCAGTCGCCACGGCCACCCTGCTGTTCGAGGCGTTGCGCCAGCGCCAACTGGCCGGAACAGCACCATCCCGCGGGGAGGGGTTATCAGCAGACCACTACAGACAACTGCTGTTTGAGTGGTCCTATCCCCAGGTGGCCGCCTGGTGTCAGGAGCAGGGGCGCCCCTACCCCGAACTCAATGACGAGGGAGAACTGCTGGAGGAGCTGCCCCGGACGGTGAAGTTGCGCTGCTGAGGTCCCTCTGCCCCTTGCCACTGCGAGCACAGCTGGGCCATAACCGAAGCAGCGGATTGTCAGGAATGGACGACAAAGCAATGCACGACTACGCCGTCACCTACCACTGCGGTGAGGAATGGGGCGAGGAGATGCTGCAGTCCGTCGATCTCGGCCATGCGGTGGAAGCAGCCCATGCCCTGTTCCCCAGCTCCTGCAGAATTTCCATCCGAGAGGTGAAGCCCCCCGCCAGCCGCCGCTGAGGGATCAGAGGCTTGAACGGGAAGCAAAGGGCAGACGCAGCGCCGCGATCAGGGCCACGCTCTCCAGCACCAGGTTCTGACTGACGAGCACCACCACAAAGATCAGCAGTCCTGCCAGCAACCGCTCCAGCAGACCGATCACATCATCAGGGTTGTTGCGGCCTGACATCCACAGCGACACGGAAATCGCCAGGAACAGCAGGCTGATCCACCAGGGCATGGCGTGGGAAACCTCGCTCATCAGTCTGACGTCGGTCGATTCTCCGTTCCGCTCACCCAGGCTTCGATGCCTTCGCCCAGGAAGGACAGCCCCAGCACCAGGATGAACATGGCCAACCCTGGAAACAGGGCGGTCCACCACACGCCCGTGGGCACCGCCGCCAGGGCCAGATTGAGATCGCCGCCCCATTCGGGCACGGTTTCCGGCAGCCCAAGACCCAGGAAACCCAGGCCCCCCAGCACCAGCACAGCATCGGCAGCATTGAGGGTGAGCAACACCGGCACCGAGGTGATCACGTTGCGGAAGAGGTAACGGCGCAGGATCCACACCGGCCCTGCACCAAGGGTGCGGGCCGCTTCCACAAACAGTTCACTTTTCACCTGAGCCGTCTGATTGCGCACCACCCGGAAGTACTGGGGCACGTAAACCACACAGAGAGCAGCAGCGGCATTGGGGATGCCCTTGCCCAACAGAAACGCCAGCACCACTGACAGCAACAGCACCGGCAGCGTGTACAGCGTGTCCATCAGCAGCACCAGCACCCGGTCCACTGCACCACCCAGATAGCCGCTCACCATGCCCAGCGGCACACCCATCAA
>CAJWIC010000081.1 GCA_913040905.1 uncultured Synechococcus sp.
ATTCAGAGCGGCAGTTCGCTGTCGTCCTCGAGGAACCAGTCCGCTGGGGTGTAGGGAACGAAGGGCACGCCGGTGCCATCAAAGTTGAAGTCATTCAGACGGAACCGGACACCGCCGATGCCTTCGTAGGGATTGAAGTAAACCCCTACGTCGTAACTGCGACGTTGCCAACGCAGTTCGATGCTCGAATTGATTACGTCCCCGTAGTACTCCGACCCTGAATCAACGTTGACATTGACCCCTGTGCTGAGCAGGAGAGGGCCAACGATCTGCTGGGTTAAACCGAAGCCGAGGGTGCCGAAGTCGACGATCCGGTCGAACTCGAACGGACTGGCGCCATGGCGAAGGGTGCCGCCGCCGATAACCGAAATCTGGGTGAAATCCAGAAATGGTTTGCTGAACGTGCCCAGGGTCAGTGTCGGTCCACCACTGAAGCTGATGCTTTCCTGATGCTCCCCGGCGCCGTAGAGCGCCACGGTGCCGTTCACGTTGGTGGTCAGGCTGACGCCAGGGACCACGGCGACTGGGGAGTAGCGATAAGCGGCCAGAGGGCTGAGTTCGGCTGTGGATCCTTGCCACAGCGGGATCGTGCTGGTCAGAGAGGTAAACAGGCTGCCGCGACCCGAACGCACCACGCGGTTGCTGTCAAAACGTTCGGCGTAGTAATCGCCCATGGCTCCACGGACGAGGAAGCGATGCCGGGTGTTGCCCTGCTCGAACTCGCCTTTCTTTTCGCCATAGACGCCGTAGGCCGCCTGGATATCGGTGTCACCAAGGGATCCATTCCAGGTGCGGTAGCGATAGGTGCCAAACAGATTTGTGGTGACCTCCCCGAGAGCTCCGAGCTCAAAATTGCGCTCGATGCTCCCCCAATAGCGGCTGTTGTCGAGGAAGTCGTCGCCGCTGAAACTGCTGATATCCGCTTCCGCTCTGACTTTCATGTTGTCGTAGCGGCCGACCAGCTTCGCCTCAAGACCGAACAGGTCCCCTGGGTCGACGTCGCTGCCGCCATCGACCGCCCGTTGCACCATCACCTGGGGTTGAAGGCTGAGCTCGGTGTCGCTGCCGAAGGTGATCGGTTTGAGGTTGCGACCGACGAACAGGCCATCGCGGTCATCGTTGTCGACCCCGAACACCCAGCGGTTTTCAACTTCCTCTTCCTTCTGGATCAGTTGCCGCCGGCTGACGGGCACGGGCAGGCGCTCTTCGACGATGAGCCGATTGCGCCGCGCCGAGATCAGCAGATCTCCATTCGGCTGGTCACGAGCCACCACATCCTCGGCATCGATGCGGGTCTGGGCCGGAGTGAACGGGTCATTGCTGAAACCCATCCGGTCGGCACGCCATCCGTTGGGGGTGATCTGAACCCGTGCGGCCTGAACCCGCCAACGGCTGATTGTGCCGTTGATCAACTGTGTGCTGCCCAATCGCTTGAGCTGAGGCACCCTCACCACACCGAAACGGTTCTCGTCGCGCACACTGGAATTCAGTCGCCGCACGGGCACGCCACTGCGTCGTTCGATTGACAGCGTTCCCTGGAAGTCGACGTCATCGATGCGTTGGTCGATGCCAGCGATGGCCTGGCTGCGACGTCTCTGCTGTTCAGCGGCAGACAGTGGCGATGCTGTCGGCGCTTGGCTTGGGGGAATGTGCTGGATGGCTTCGCCGCCATCCCCAAGCGCTATTGACTCCAGCCGCTCACTCAGGGAGGTGGGATTGACCCTCTGACTGCGCTTGGGATCCGGGCAGCCCAGAGGGGGCACCATGGAAGTGCCAACAGGTTCCGGCAGATCCCGCCCCCAGCGGTAGCGCAGGCCCAGCAGGTACGCATTGCTGCCTTCCGTTACGCCGCTGTAAGTGCCGAAGGCTCCGGATCGGTGGTGGATCCGGCCCACGAGTGATAGATCGGATGACACCGCAGCTTCCACCTCGAAGCCCAGGTAGTTCAGCAGCTTGGTGTAGTTCTCACGGAAGGTTTTCTCATACAGGCTGTAGTCGGTGTTGTAGCTGATGCCTTCGACAACGCTGAAGCTCAGCCAGGGCTGCACCCATAACCGGGCTCCGATGCCAACAATGCCTTCCCCGAAACTCTGGGCGGGAAGATCCGCATAGGGCTTGTCCTGATTGAACTCTCCCCCCGGCTGTTGTTTCGCGAGGTGACTGAACAGGTCTGCTTCGAGTTCCAGGGCCAGAGGCCCGGCGCGGAGGATCCGCTTCTGCAGGCCAATGCCCAGGACTGCCTCCGGACGCATGGTCCCGTTGAACAGAAACGTGTCGCCGAATGCTGCATCAATCATCTGACCGCCCCAGGCCGTCACCGCCCAGGGTTGCGGATGCCAGTCAGGGACAGGCGGCAGCAAGGGCGGACAGGCCATGGGCGCCGGCTCTTGTACTGCGGTTTTCAGCTTGTCGTCGGGACTGAGCTGCTGAGCGGATGATGGCTCTGCGACCTGGAAGATTCCCTGCATTGCGTCCAGGTCGATGACGCCGTAGACATCATCCAGTTCGCCCTCGTTCTGGTTCAGGTTGTAGCGAAGGGCGGATGCCTGAAAGACCTGTCCGGTGCGGGAGAGACGAACCGATCCCCGCGCAAACACCGTCTGGAAGTTGCCATCAAACTCGACACGATCGGCCGCCAGCTGACCGGAGCCAAGCTGCAGACGCACATCACCTTCAGCGATCGTGACGTTGCGACGGACGTCAAAGCGCTGACGATCTGCGGTAAGTCTTAGGTGCCTGGGGGGCTTTGGAGCTGGACTTTGTTCCGACCGAGTCTCGGACGGCTCTTCAGCAGCGATCGGATTCGCCAACAGAAATGAAAGGGAACCCAAGAAGAGGATCCCGCCGGCCATTCGTGCAAGGCGCTCAATCGCCAACGACTTTCATCAGTGGGCAGCGATCCTGACAGCCAGAAAGCCACAACGACCGAGATGCGGTCCAGTGGCCAGCGCGGACCGGAAGCAGCCCGTTCAATTCAGTCCTCGAGGTCCTTACGGCTGGGGGTCCGGCTTGGGTCGCTCGCCAGGAAGCCGAACACGAAAATGCCGATGAAGAAGAAGACGACCGAGTAAACGGAGATCTTGAGGGCGAGCATGGAGACCGACCGTCGTCTGTGTTTGCGACAGCATCCTATGGGGCATGTCAGCGGTACAAGGGGCGACACCCCCCTCCAGGCCACACGAACGGAGTGGATTGAAACGTTTCGCAGCCGCTCCCGCTGTGATCTGCGCGCTGGCTGGAGGCGTTGCGACACGCTCGAGCGCGACCCGTTCATCCTGGAGTCCTGGGGTCAGAACAACCGCCCTGACTGGGCTGCGCGTGGGTTACTGGTCTGGCCGCGGGGGCGTGAGTGGTTGCGACTCGAGCAGACCGTGGTTCGGCCGGAGGCCTGGCCTGATGCAGGTCATCACCGGGTTCGGTTGTGTCTCAGCTGGTGGGCGGAGATGGCGCGCCTCTGGGTGGATGGCCTCCTGGTGCATCAAGGCGATCTGTTTGACACCGCCTGTCGCTGGACGTTGCCGGAGATTTTCCTGGCCGGAGGTGAGCTCAGGATTCAATTGGAGCTCTGCAGTCCCCTGCATGATGACGGGGCGCTGATCAGCAGTTGGCTGGATCTCGAACCCAGCAGTCCCGGTGAGGATCCTGCTGGAGCGCTGTTGCCGGAGGCCTTGCAGTTGCACCTCGAAGCAGGAGGTGACCTGCCAGAGGCCTGGCAGCAGATCGATCCCAAGAGTGATGCGGCGCTCAAGGCTGTTTCGCAGCAGCTGGTGGCGCAACCTCTGTGCGAGGGGTCTGTGCATTGGTTCGGCCATGCCCATCTGGATCTGGCCTGGCTTTGGCCCGTCGCGGATACTTGGCGAGCGGCGGAGCGGACCTTTCGCTCGGCTCTGGAGTTGATGCAACGCTGGCCTGATCTCCGGTTTGCCCACTCCACTCCGGCGCTCTATGCCTGGCTGGAGCAGCACAGACCCACCCTGTTTTCAGCGATCCGCAGGGCCAGTCGTGCCGGTCGCTGGGAACCGATCAACGGCCCCTGGGTGGAAACGGATTGTGTGTTGGTGAGCACGGCGTCGCTGTGGCAGCAGTTCGCCATCGGTCAGGCCTACAGCCGCGCCACATTTCCTGAGTGGCGCCATGACCTGGCCTGGTTGCCGGACAGCTTCGGGTTTGCAGCTGGTCTTCCCGCCGTCGCGCAGGCCAATGATGTGCGTTGGTTCTGCACCCACAAGCTGGCTTGGAATGCCACCAACCCATTCCCCCACCGGTTGTTTCGCTGGCGTAGCCGAGGTGGCGGGGAGTTGATGAGCTTGATGCTTCCCCCGATCGGACGGCGTGGGGATCCACTGGACATCCTCAAAGAGCAGCGGCAATGGGAGCAATGCAGCGGTGTCTCGGAGTTGCTGTGGATCCCGGGGGTCGGCGATCACGGTGGCGGGCCCACGGAGGAGATGCTGGAGCAGATGCAGCTCTGGGATCCGGAACCCTCGGCGCTGCCCAGGCAAGGGGGTTCTCTTCGGGAGTACCTCGACAGGCTGGAGCCCATGGCCGGGCAGTTGCCGGTCTGGCGTGATGAGTTGTACCTCGAGCTTCATCGCGGTTGTGCCACCAGCCGCCCGGACCAGAAACGTCACAACCGCAGCCTGGAGCGGTTGCTGCGGGAGAGCGACACAGTGGCTGCGCTGCTCGCCCTGGAAGGCCGTCCGTCGGTTGGTCCGGATTGGCGCCCGCTGCTGTTTCAGCAATTCCACGACATCCTTCCCGGAACCTCCATTCCCGAGGTGTTTGACCAGGCGGAACCGATCTGGCGGCGGGCCCGCCGCCAGGCTCGGCATCAGCGTGATCAGGACCTGCGTCAGTTACTGGGCGTTGACGCCGGTTTCAGCGACACCAACACTTGGTTGTGGATGGCTTTGCAGCCTCTGGCTCGCTGGTCTCCGCTGCTGAAATTGCCAGCTGGCTGCTGGCATGCAGGCGGCGTTGCGCTGCCCCAGCAGACCAGCCTGCGGGGAGGGACGTGGGTGCAGCTGCCCCAGCAGCGCGGGCTCAGCTCGGTGCTCCTGGCCAGGGGTGCTGCGGAAGCGAGAGGCATGACGCCGCGAAACCCCGTCAGTGTGGAGCGGTTGTCGCCTGAGATCTGGCGTGTCAGCAACGGGTTGTTGGCGTTTGAGTGCTCGACCCTGGGGCTGTTGCAGCTATGGGATTCCCGCGGACTGGCTCAGCTCTCGGCACCGCTGAGCCCATCTCGGTACCGGGATCGGGGGGAGTTCTGGGATGCCTGGGACATCGCTGCGGATTATCGAGAGCATCCGTTGGGGATCAAGCCCATCGGAGCGGTTCAGCTGCTCGAGTCGGGTCCCCTGGTTGCCCAGTTGGTGGTGAGGTATCAGCTCGGGATCAGCGCGATGCGCCTGGACCTGAGACTGAAAGCGGATTGCCCTTGGATCGAGCTGATCGTTTCTGTGGACTGGCGTCAGCGCCATGAGTTGCTACGGCTGGAGCTGCCTCTCGCATCACCCGCGATGCGTCTCGCGGCAGACACCAGCGGAGGGGTGATCGAACGACCGGCGCGTGCGCAGACATCCCGGGAACGTGAGCGATGGGAGGTGCCAGCAATCTCCTGGTTCGCCTCTCAGGCCAAGGCTCCCGGCGGCGGTGTCGCTGTTCTCTTGGATGGTCCGCAGGGAGTGGATGGGGCCCTGGATCGGCTAGGCGTTTCACTGCTCCGGGGTGCCACCTGGCCTGATCCTTCTGCGGATCAGGGCCAGCAACGCATGCGATTGGCCCTGATGCCGTTTCAGGGAAGTTGGGCCCATGCGGCGGTGCCCCAGGCAGCCATCGCGTTCCGCGAGTCCGGTTGGTGTGGTCCGATTGCCGACGAACAACCACTCCGATCCTTGGATGGTCGCTGTTGGTTTCCAGCGATTCCGGAGCAGCTCTGTCCCATCGCCCTGCGTCCCTCAGCCGACGGGGTTGTGTTGCAGCTGTTCAATCCCGGGGCATCGCGCTGCCGCTGGCATCCCGGCGGCGGCTGGAAGCTCGGTCGCACACTCGCTGTGGACGACTGGGTTGAACTGGCACCGGGAGAAGTGGCTGAGCTTCGTCTTGCTCAGTCCTCGTGATCATCAAAGGGGTCGTCCAGCGCCTTCGATGGCGGACCGAAGGCCTGATACACACCAAAACCGGTCATGCCCAGCAGAACGGCAAGCACTCCGATGGCAACGGAGAGGGCAGGGGACGACGTTTCCATCACATCTCTCGACAGGACCGACCCCGAAGCGGAATCGGCCCCTACAGTATCCAGACTTCAATTCACCCGAGACCCAAGCGTCGCCATGGCTCAACGCACCCGTCTGGGAGACCTTCTCCGCCCTCTGAACTCCGAGTACGGCAAGG
>CAJWIC010000082.1 GCA_913040905.1 uncultured Synechococcus sp.
CTGCGCACCCCGACCGACCCCCACCAGCGTGATCACGGATGCATTGCCGATCACAATGCCCACCATGGTGAGCAGGCTCCGCAGCCTGTTGCTCCGCAGAGTGGTGAGGGCCATCCTCACGGTTTCCGTTGGTGGCATCCGCCGGGTCATCGCTGCTCAGCGGTAAAACAACATCAGATCATGCTGGCGGTTGATTCCTCGGAACTGACGATCCCCACTTTCACCAGATCGGTGGAACCGGAGACGCCCGTGTTGGTACCAGCGGTTTGGACCACCAGATCACCCTCCTTCAGCAAACCCAGGTTCTTGGCCTTGGTCATGGCGGCCAGGAACGTATGGGTGGTGCGCTCATGCTGGGGGATGACGAGAGGCTTCACACCCCACACCAGTTGCAGGCGACAAGCCACGCTGGGTTCGGGCGTGATCGCCAGAATCGGCGCCGCTGGGCGGAATTTGCTCACATTCTTGGCTGTGGCCCCGCTCTTGGTCAGCGGAAGAATTGCAGAGGCATTGAGCTGACTAGCGATCGTGCTGACTGCACCACTGAGGGCATTCGGCACCGTGCTGGCCAGGTGACTGTCGACCGAGCGCTGTGGGTAGTCCTTTTCAATCCGGCAGGCAATGGTCGCCATTGTCTGGACGGCTTCCACCGGAAAATCACCGACGGCCGTCTCGTTGGAGAGCATCACGGCATCGGTGCCATCGAGGATGGCATTGGCCACGTCGCTGACCTCCGCTCGGGTGGGGCGTGGGCTTGACGCCATGGAATCCAGCATCTGGGTCGCGGTGATGATCGGAATGCCAAGGCTGTTGGCCTTGCGGATCAGTTCCTTCTGCAACAGGGGAACCTCCTCCGCCGGCATCTCAACACCGAGATCACCGCGGGCCACCATCACCCCATCGCAGAGAGGAAGGATGGCGTCGATCTGATCGATGGCCTCGAACTTTTCGATCTTGGCGACGACAGGGGTCTCGTGGCCCTGATCGCGGATCAGGCCGCGAATCTCCTCCATATCGGAGGGGTTGCGGACGAAACTCAGGGCCACCCAGTCCACGCCCTGGGAGAGACCGAATGCCAGATCAACCTTGTCTTTATCTGTAAGAGCCCGGACCGACAGCTGCACATCCGGGAAATTCACCCCTTTGTTGTTCGACAGCACGCCGCCGACGGTGACACTGCAATGCAGGGTCTGCTCCGCCTGATCCACCTGCTCAACCTTCATCTCAACGCGGCCGTCGTCGAGCAGGATCCGGCTGCCGGGGGTTACTTCATCGGCGAGTTTGTCGTAGGTGACCGTCGCGATGGTCTGGTTGCAACTCACCGGTCTGGAGGTCAGCGAGAAGCGGTCGCCATTGGCCAGGGTGATCGGACCATCGGCAAAGCGCCCCAGTCGGATTTTTGGGCCCTGCAGGTCCTGCAGGATCCCGATGTGGATACCCAGCTCTTCGGACACCTGGCGGATGGTTGCAATCCGCGCCGCATGCTCGCTGTGGTCGCCGTGGGAAAAATTCAGTCGAAAGGTGGTGGCACCAGCCTGAACCAGTTCCTTGATTCGCTCGGAACTTTCCGTGGCTGGACCGATGGTGGCCACGATCTTGGTTCGACGGTTCTGATCGAACTGGCCCATACCGAGGCTCAAAAACCTTGCGGAAACTACCATCCGGGCGTTATCAGGCCGTGCCCATGGAGCTCAATGCCTATCAGGATGCTGCCCGGAGCACTGCTGCTTACCCCCACGTGGGACAGAACCCGATCTACCCAACGCTGGGTCTGACAGGAGAAGCAGGCGAGGTGGCAGACAAGGTCAAAAAGGTCTTGCGTGATCGTGAGGGGGTGTTCGATCCGGAAGCCAGGGAAGCCATCAAGCTCGAACTGGGGGATGTGCTCTGGTATGTCGCCCAGCTGGCCCGGGAACTGGGTTATGACCTGGAGGAGGTCGCTTCAGCCAATCTGGACAAACTCGCCAGCCGTGCTGCCCGAGGCAGGATCTCGGGCAGTGGAGATCATCGCTAGTCATTCATGCCCCAACGTCTGCTCCCCCTGCTTTTGCTGTTGGTTCCGTTGATCTGGGTACAGCCTGCAGTTGCAGCCGAGTTGAAGCTCGATCACCTCATGCTGGAGCCCTGTTCAGTGACGGATCCCGGCAACCAACCGGACTTCGCACGGCCCATGGGCGCCACCTGTTACGTCCTCAGCGGTGAGGTGGAGAACCCCGGTCGCAAGGTTGTGGTGGACACCGATGTGTTCGCTCGCATCATGGATGCCAGTGGAGAGCCGATCCTGCCGAATCGAACCCGTGTCGGCTCGATCGGAGACGTCGATCCCGGTGTCCAGGCCTTCGCTTTGCGACTGTCGGTCCCAGCCGGCACTCCAGGCCCGTTTGAGATCCGCAATCCCCGGGCACGGGGGTTCAAGGCACCGGTTCGCAATCTTGCCGGTCTGGATGACGATGACCTGCTGCCGCTCGAGCAGGCGATCCAGTGATTCAGAAGCCCAGACTCATGGACTGGAACTGGACGCTGGATGCTTCCAGCAATCCCTGCAGCACCCGCAGGGCGATAAAGGCCAGAATCGCCGAGAGGTCGATGCCACCGATGGGCGGAATCACCCCTCGGAACATATTCAGGTAGGGATCGGTGATTGATGCGACACCACCCAGCACCGGATTGCTGAAGTCGATATTGGGAAACCAGGTGAGCAACACCCGCACGAACAGCACGAACAGGTAAATGTTCACGGCGGTGGACAGCACCAGCAGCAGATAGGCGATGCCACTGGTGAGCATGGTTGTGTCCACGGTTCGTCTTGAAATCTTCGAAAAGTCTATGCAGCCTGAGCGGCTGGGTCCTGCGCCAGGTCCGGAAGAACCGAAAAGGTGCGATGGAACTTCTCCGAAAGCGTGATCCAGTACGAACGTCCTTCGCTCTGACGGCGTCGCTCGATGAAGTCCTGGGCCAGCAGCTCCTTGATGTGGTCATAGGCACCGGAGCCACGCAGATCCACAAGATCGGATTGCAGGATTCGCTTCTTCAGCGCAATCGTTGCCAACGTTCGCAGCGTGGCGGTGGAGAGATTCACCGGCAACATGTTCTGAACCAGGTCTGCGAGTGCCGGTCGCAGCTGCAGCCCAAAGCGACCGTTCTGTTCAACGATCTCCAGCGCTGTATCCCGCTGGGCGTAGCCCGCCGTGAGCGCCAGAAGGGCCTGTTGCACCGCCTGAGGCTCAGCTCGAGCAAGTTCACTCAGTTCATTCAGACCGATCGGACGTCCCTTCAGATACAGGATTGCCTCGATCTGAGCCGCCAGAGACGGTGTGGACATCGCGAACCGTCGCAATGGTCCAAGGTATCGCCGTTAACGTCAGAGGAACAGTGCGTAGGCAGGATTCTTGGTTTCATCCCAGCAGCGGTAACCAAGATTTTTAAGGAATGCATTCCACTCGGTCTGTTCTTCCACCGGGATTAGTACGCCCACCACGATCCTGCCCACATCTGCCCCATGGTTCCGGTAGTGGAAAATGCTGATGCTCCAGCCGGGGTTGAGGGCACTGACGAAACGCATCAATGCACCGGGCCGTTCTGGGAACTCAAACCGGTACAGCAGTTCCAGGCACTCTCCAGCACAACTTGTTCTGGAGGAGGACGGAAGTCGGCCCCCCACCATGTGACGCAGGTGAACCTTGGAAAGTTCGTTGTCGCTCAGATCAAGACAGCTGAATCCCTGCTGGTCGAGACCTTCGACAAGCTGTTGGCGATCCTGCTCACCGTTCACCTGCACACCGATGAAGATATGGGCTGACGGGCCCTCGCTCATTCGGTAACTGAATTCGGTGAGACTGCGATCGCGCAGATGATCACAGAGCGATCTGAGGCTTCCAGGTTGCTCCGGAATCTCAACGGCCAGCATCGCTTCACGGTCTTCCCCCAGCTCCGAGCGTTCAGCGATGAACCTCAGCCGGTCGAAATTCATGTTGGCGCCGCAGGCCACCGCTACCAGCCGACGGCTGCTTGAACGGCGATCGGTCACATCCTGCTTCAACCCTGCGATGGCAAGGGCACCGGCCGGTTCCAGGATCGAACGGGTGTCTTCAAACACATCCTTGATGGCGGCACAGATTGCATCGGTATCGACCCGCACCATCCGGTCGACGAACTTCTGAGCGAGTTCAAAGGTGTGTTCTCCCACCTTCCTCACGGCCACACCATCGGCAAACAGACCAACCTGTGTGAGTTCAACCCGTTCTCCCTTTTCGATGGACCGGGTCATGGCGTCCGCATCCAGCGGTTCAACGCCGATGATCTCCGTGCTCGGCCAGAGCTGTTTGACGTAAGCAGCAATTCCGGCGATCAGCCCGCCGCCGCCGACAGCCACATAAATGGCATCCGGTGGTTCAGGGCACTGCCGCATGATCTCCAGGCCGATGGTTCCCTGGCCAGCGATGACCTCCGGGTCGTCAAAGGGATGGATGTAGGTGAAACCCTCCTCAGCGCAGCGCCTTCTCGCTTCTGCTGAGCATTCGTCATAGGTCTCCCCATGGAGCACCACCTCCCCTCCAAGAGCGCGGACTGCCCGCACTTTCACCTCGGGTGTGGTGGCCGGCATCACGATGACGGCTCGGCATCCAAGCTTTCCTGCACTGAGAGCCACACCCTGGGCATGGTTTCCAGCGCTGGAGGCGATCACACCACGACTCAGCTCCTCCCTGCTGAGCTGTGACATTCGGTTATAGGCACCACGGAGCTTGAACGAGAACACCGGCTGAAGGTCCTCGCGTTTCAGCAGCACCTCGTTACCGAGTCGGCGACTGAGGTTGGGGGCTGGGTCGAGGGGGGTCTCGCGCGCCACGTCGTAGACGCGAGCCCGCAGGATCCGCTGGAGATAGTCGGTCATCCCTCCATTCTCCCCATGTTCAGGGCTAACGGACCCAAGGAACGGACGCCGTAGATTGCTCGTACTGGAGTGGATGGTGCATGCATCTCGGAGATCTGAAGCATCCGAATGAGCTGCACGGTCTCAGGGTGTCCGAACTTGAAGATGTCGCTCGTCAGATTCGGGATCGTCACCTTCAGGTGGTGTCCACCAGCGGTGGCCATCTCGGCCCTGGCCTCGGTGTCGTTGAGCTCACTCTGGCCCTGTATCAAACCCTCGATCTGGATCGAGACCGGGTCATCTGGGACGTCGGGCATCAGGCCTATCCCCACAAGCTGATCACTGGTCGTTTCAACGACTTCCACACCCTGCGTCAGCAGAACGGCGTTGCGGGATATCTCAAGCGCTCCGAAAGCTGTTTCGATCATTTCGGAGCTGGCCATGCCAGCACCTCGATTTCAGCAGCACTGGGCATGGCGATGGCCCGGGACAACCGGGGAGAAGACTTCAAGTGCGTTGCTGTGATCGGCGACGGCGCTCTTACAGGTGGCATGGCCCTGGAGGCGATCAACCATGCGGGACATCTGCCTGAGACCCCATTGCTGGTGGTTCTCAACGACAACGACATGTCGATCTCCCCACCGGTGGGTGCCCTCTCCAACGTTCTGAACCGCGCACGGCTTAGTCCGCCGATGCAATTCATCTCCGGCAGTGTCGAGGAAAGCGTTCGACATCTGCCCTTCATGGGCGGTGAGCTTCCTGCTGAACTGAACCGCCTCAAGGGCAGCATGCGTCGTCTGGCAGTGCCCAAGGTTGGTGCTGTATTCGAGGAGCTGGGCTTCACGTACATGGGCCCGATCGACGGCCATGACATCGGCGAAATGATGCGGACCTTCCAGGCCGCTCATCGCGATGGCGGTCCGGTGCTGGTGCATGTGGTCACCAAAAAAGGCAAGGGTTACCCCTACGCCGAAGCTGATCAGGTCGGTTATCACGCTCAGTCCGCCTTTGATCTGAGCACCGGCAAGGCCATTCCCTCGAAAAAGCCGAAACCAGCCAGTTACAGCAAGGTGTTCGGTCAGACACTGGTCAAGCTCTGCGAGCAGAACAGCCGCGTGGTGGGGATCACCGCGGCCATGGCAACTGGAACAGGCCTGGATCTGCTGCAGAAAGCAGTTCCGAACCAATATGTGGACGTAGGGATCGCCGAGCAGCACGCGGTCACTCTGGCTGCCGGTATGGCCTGTGAGGGTCTTCGTCCCGTGGTGGCGATCTACAGCACCTTCCTGCAGCGGGCCTACGACCAGCTGATCCACGATGTCGGCATCCAGAACCTGCCGGTGACCTTCGTGCTGGATCGGGCCGGCATCGTCGGTGCCGATGGCCCGACGCATCAGGGTCAGTACGACATCAGCTACATGCGAGCCATCCCCAACTTCACGGTGATGGCGCCCAAGGATGAAGCGGAACTGCAACGCATGTTGGTGAGTTCACTTCAGCACGATG